>JALYHE010000140.1 GCA_030776705.1 Actinomycetota bacterium
CCCCAGCACCAGACCGCCGCGGCTCGGACCCTGGCCGCCATCAATGATCCGGCAATGGGTTCCAAGGTGGCGGCCGAGCGTGAACGCCTGGCCCGGAGCGGGCGGTCACTCCCACCCGCGCTGGCCAGCCTCGCCCCCCCAGCGTTCCCGAGTACATAGCCCCGATCTAGGAGGGGCTATGTACTCGGGAAAGTAGGTGCGCTGCCCACTTACAGGGAGGTCACGTCCCTTCATAGGATGCAGGTCGTCATGAGCGCCCTCCTCGAGGTGAAGGGCCTGGCGGTCTGCTTCGCCGGCGAGGTGGAGGCGCTGAGGGGCGTGGACCTCGAGCTCGGTCGGGGGGACTCGCTGGCCGTCGTGGGCGAGACAGGGTCGGGCAAGTCCACCCTGGCCAAGTGCCTGGCCGGTCTCGTCTCCCCGCCCGAGGCGACCGGCAGCGTCCGCCTCGACGGCCAGGAGCTGCTGGGAGCGGCGCCGGACACCCTGCGCGCCCTGCGCTGGCGGAAGGTGGCCCTCTCCCTCCAGGGCGCGCCCTTCAACCCGGTGGCGACGGTGGGGGACCAGGTGGCCGACCCTCTCCAGGACCACCTCGGTCTGGAGAAGGGGGAGGCCCGGCGGCGCGCCGAGAGGGCGGCCGAGGAGGCCCTGCTCGACCCTTCCCTGCTGGACCGCTACCCCCACCAGCTCTCGGGGGGCGAGCGGCGGCTGGCCATGCTGGCCATGACCCTGGTCATGGAGCCCGAGCTGGTGGTACTGGACGAGCCCACCGCCGGGCTGGACCCGACCACACGCCAGGCCGTGGTCGACCGGGTGGCGGCACTGCGGCGGGAGCGCGGCTTCGCCCTGGTCGTGATCTCGCACGACCTCCCCGACGCCACCCAGCTGGCGGCCACGACCATGGTCCTCTACGCCGGCGAGGCCATGGAGGTGGGGTCCACCTCCGAGGTCGTCTCGGACCCGGCCCACCCCTACACCTGGGCCCTCCTCAACGCCTACCCGGTCATGACCACCACCAAGGACCTTCGGCCCATCCGGGGCCGGCCCCCCGATCCCCGGTCCGTTCCTCCTGGTTGTCCCTTCAACCCTCGCTGCACGCAGGTCGAGGCCGTGTGCTGGGAGCAGCACCCCGGGCTGCTGGCGTCCCGGGGCCGGCTGGTGTCCTGCCACTTCGGCGGCCTGAAGACGCTGCTGTCGGCAACGGACGTGGACAAGTCCTTCCGCTCCGGGCGGGCCCACGTGCAGGCCGTACGCGGGGTGCGGGTCTCCCTGCACGAGGGCGAGTCGCTGGGCATCATCGGTCCCTCGGGCAGCGGCAAGTCCACCCTGGCCCGCATCATCACCGGTCACCTCGAGCCCGACGCCGGCGAGGTGGTGCTGGAGGGCGCCCCCCTACGTCCGTCCTGGCGGCACCGTGACCGCGAGCTGCGCCGGCGCGTGCAGCTCGTCATGCAAGATCCCTGGGACGCCCTCTCGCCCCGGCTCACCGTCGAGCAGCTGGTGCGAGAGCCGCTGGACGTGGTCAGGGAGGACGGCCGCAGGCAGCGAGAAGCAGTGGTGCGGGAGACGCTCGAGAGTGTCGGCCTGCCCTCGTCGGGCTCTTTCCTGGCGGCCCGCGCCCACGAGCTCTCGGGCGGACAGCTCCAGCGGGTGGCCCTGGCCCGTGCTCTTGTGCTGCGCCCCAAGGTTCTGGTGGCCGACGAGCCCACCAGCATGCTGGACGCCTCGGAGCAGGCCCGGCTCCTGGTGGTGCTTAGAGAGCGCCAGACGGAGATGGGTCTGGGACTGGTGCTCGTATCCCACGACATGGCCGTGGTCCGCAAGGTGACCGATCGCATCGTGGTGCTGGAGGCGGGGCGGGTGGTGGAGCAGGGCCCGTCCAACCTGGTCTCCTCTACGCCTCGCAGCCTCGCCGGGCGCCGTCTCGTCGGAGCTGCACCGGCCCTGCCTGGGTTCCAGGACCTGGACCTACGGGAGCCGGTCGAGGAGCACGAGAGGTGACGGGAGCGGTGCCCGTAACCGTCCACAGGTACACCGATCCGAGAGAGGGCTTCAGCGGCTTCGTGGCCTACCACGGTTCCCGCCACCGCCTGGCCGCGGGCGGCTTCCGGGTCCAACGGGGGCTCAAGGAGGAGAGGATCGTCGACCTGGCCGGGGCCATGGAGCTGAAGGAGCGCCTGCTCGGGCTGGCCGTGGACGGGGCCAAGGCCGGCATCGACTACGACCCGGCCGCTCCCGGCAAGCGGGAGGCCATGCGGCGCTTCCTGCGGTTCCTCCGACCTCACCTGGACGGCCGGCTTTCCCTCGGCCCCGACCTCGGAACGGCCTGGTCCGAGATCGAGACCCTGGCCCGAGAGGAGGGGATCACCTCCGTCAAGCTGGCCGTGGCCCGGGCCCAGGGGCTCTCCGAGCAGGAGCTCGTGCGCAGGCTGGCCGTGCTGGACCGCGTCGTGGACGGCCTCACGGTGGGGGAGCGGCGCTCCGGCCACGCCCTGGCCCACGCCGCCCTGGCCGCGGCCCGGACCACCACTCCGGCCCCGATACGGGTCGCCGTCCAGGGCTTCGGGACCCTCGGTCGGGGCGCGGTTCTGTCGCTGGCCCGGGCCGGGGCCAGCGTGGTGGCCGTGGCCGACGAGCACGGCTGTGCCGTCGCTCCGGAGGGAGTCGACGTGGACTCGCTCCTGGGCGCCCCCCGCGGGGTGCCGGTGCCCACCATCGGCGCGGGCGCCCGCTCGGGCCCGCCCGAGGCCCTCTTCGGCGTTCCCGCCGACCTCCTGGTGCTGGCCGCCACCGAGGACGCAATGGACGCCGACCAGGCTTCCGCCCTCGGGACCCGGGCGGTGGCGGTGGGCGCCAACCTGGGCCTGGCCTCTCCGGTCGAGGAGCTCCTACACCGCCGGGGCGTCGTGGTGGTCCCAGACTTCGTGGGCGGTTGCGGGGGGTCGGCTTCCATGGACGCGCTCTTCGGGCCGCCCCGCTGCCCGGCCCCGGGTGAGCTCCTGGAGCGGCTGGCGGCCCGGATGGCCGGGCTCGTGGCCCGGATCCTCGAGCTCTGCGACCGCCATGGCTGCACGCCCCGCGAGGCGGCCCTTTCCATGCGCCGGCACCAGCTGCCCGCCGGCTCCCGTCCATACGGCCACTGGTCGCCCGACGGTGCCGGCCCGAGCGGATGGGACGACACCACCCCACCCGGTTTGATCACCGCGACGCGACATAGGTGGGTCGAGTGATCAAACGGCGCGGCCTGTGATGTGATTGGGCCCATGAGCACGGTGGGCGGCACGGGCGCGGAGGCGCACGAGGGCGGCGGCGACGCCTGTGCCCACGAGCGCAGCGCCGTCGTCGACTCACGGTTCCACGGCGACGGCTACGCCACGCCGGCCAGCCGGGCCATCTTCTGCGACGTGTGCCGGCTCCAGCGGTGGATGAACGTCGAGGCCGCCCTGGCCCAGGCCCAGGCCGAGGTGGGGCTCATACCGCAGGCAGCCGCAGACGAGATCAGCCGCGCCGCCCGAGTCGAGAACGTCGACCTCGACGAGGTCCGCGAGGGGATCGAGCGCACGGGCCACTCCCTGGTCGCCCTCCTGGGCGCCCTACAGGACGCGTGCCACGCCGACGCCGGGGAGTACGTCCATTACGGCGCCACCACCCAGGACGTCCAGGACACCGGCCAGGCGCTGGAGATGAAGGAGGTGCTTGCGGTCGTAGACGAGCACCTCCCCGACGTCATGGCCAGCCTGGTGAAGCTGGCCCGGGCCCACCGTGACACGGTGATGGTGGGCCGGACCCACGCCCAACCCGCCCTGCCCACCACCTTCGGGCTGAAGGTGGCGGGCTGGATGGACGAGCTGCTGCGCCAGGCCCAGCGCCTGGAGGCGACCAGACGGCGGGTACCAGTGGCGGAGCTGTTCGGCGGGGTGGGGTCCATGGCCGCCTTCGGCGACCGCGGCCCCGAGCTGGTGGAGCGGTTCGCGGCCCGCTTGGGCCTCGGGGTGCCGGCCACGGCTTGGCACGTGTCCCGCGACCGGGTGGCCGAGTACCTGACGACCCTGGCCTCGCTGGCCGCCACCCTGGGTCGCATCGCCGACGAGGTGCGGACGCTGTCCCGCCCCGAGCTGGCCGAGCTGGAGGAGGGGTGGGAGTTCGGCAAGGTGGGCAGCAGCACCATGCCCCACAAGCGCAACCCCGAGGACTGCGAGCAGGTGGTGGTGCTGGCCCGGCTGGCCGGGGCCAACGCCGCCCTGGGCGTGGACAGCATGATGCAGGAGCACGAACGGGACTCCCGGGGGCTGCGCCTGGAGTGGGTGGCCGTGGCCGACATCTCGCACCACACGCTGGCTGCGCTGGCCCTGGTGAGGAAGGTACTGGCCGGGCTGGAGGTCCACGCCGACCGCATGGCCGAGCACGCATGGGAGCTGGCCGAGGCCATCTGCTCGGAGGCGCTCATGCTGGCCCTGGGCCGCCACCTGGGCAAGCAGAGCGCCCACGGGCTGGTCTACGAAGTGACCCAGCGGGCCCAGAGCGAGGGCCGCCCCGTGAAGGAGGTCCTGCTCGAGGACGGCACCGTCACCGCCTACCTGAAGCCCGAGCAGGTCGACGCCGTGTTCGACCCCACGCGCTACCTCGGGTCGGCGGCCACCATGGTCGACGCCATCGTCACCGAGGCCGAGGGCTGGCTGGCTCGCCGCCGGGGGCCCTAGGTGGGCGGCCCGGGCTTGCTGGCCCTGGACGCCGTCGAGGAGCTCGTGTTCCCCGAGCACCTGTACCGGGAGCTGGTCGGACACGCCCGCCGGAAGCTGGAGCGGCGCTACCTGCCCGGGGAGGAGCAGGCCCCCAAGGCCTACGGGCTGGTGGGCGGTCGGGTGCTGGGCGCCGCCGCTGAGGTGACCCACGTCGTCCCGCTCATGCGGAACCTCCGCTACGAGCCGGCCGTGAAGTCCCTGGTCGACCGCGTCATGGCGGAGGTGGCGGTGCCCTCCGAGACGCCCCTCGACCGCCGGGGCTGGGTGGCCGACCCGGCCGAGGTCCTCGTGGCCGAGCGGCGGTTCGACGCTGCCGGGGCCACCCTGCTGGGCGGGTACCACATGCACCGGGTGCCCTGGGAGCACGACCCGGACCGCTCGACCTGCACCGAGGTCGACACCCGGCTGGCCGACGGCTCGGGCCTCTGGGTGCTCATCCTCTCCATGGTGGAGCCCGACCGGCCCGTGCTGCGGGCCTACTTCGAGGGCCGCAACCACGCCGAGGCGCCCGTTCGGGTCTCGGAACGCCCCTAGCCCCTGGGTCAGGAGGGGAGGAGCACGACGGCCTGCCCGGACGAGCCGTCCACCCGGAGGCGGGCGCCGTCGGGGATGCGACGGGTGGCCCCGGGGCAGGCCACCACGGCGGGCACGCCGAGCTCGCGGGCCACGATGGCGGCGTGGGACAGCAGGCCGCCCTGCTCGGTCACGATGGCCCCCACCAGGGTGAGGGCAACGTTGAGGGCGGGGCTGGTGGCCTCGGCCACGAGCACGTCGCCCTCCCGGACCCGCGCCAGCTCGGACGGGCCACGCACCACCCGGGCCGTACCCTCGTGGACGCCGGCACTGGCGCCGACCCCGCGGACCACTGAGCCGCCCCCGCCGCCGTCCTCGGCGGTGGCCCCGGACATGGCCGCCAGGTAGGTCCTGAACGCCCGCTCGGTGCGGGCCGC
>JALYHE010000141.1 GCA_030776705.1 Actinomycetota bacterium
GGGGCACCCCGGCCACGCCGGAGCCGGCGGCGTCGGTGAGGCGCGCCACCAGGACGCCCGGCCGGCCCGGCCTGACCGGCTGGGCCCGGGCCGTGAGGGCCAGCGGTCCTCGGAGGTGAGCATGGGCCAGGCCGTCGGCCTTGATGGCCCGAGCCCGGTCCAGCACGTCCCGCTCGAGCCCCCCGAAGCCGGACAGGCGGCCCGCTTGGAGACGGTCGACGTCGAGGCGCCCGGACGGGTAGGGCGCCTCCATGAGGTCGTGAAGGACCAGGGTGAGGGCGGCCGATGTCACGCCGTCGGCCCCGGGGCCGTGCCGGCCGAGGGCCCATGCCATGGCGGCTCGCGCCGCTTGGGGCCGGTCGGCCAGCTCGGAGGGGGTGTAGCCGTAGCCGGCGTCAGGGGCGTCGATCCCGTGGTCCACGCACCACACGGTGCCTACCCCGTCCAGGGCCCAGCTGCCGAACCAGCCTCGGTAGCCGTCGACGCTGGCCCAGAAGCCATGGCGGCGGGCAGCCTCGGCCCCGGCCGACGGCGCCGAGGCTGGTGGGCCCACACCGGCCCCCAGCGTGGCGGCCACGGCCGCACCCAGGAGAAGAACGGCGCTGCGGCTTCTCACCTCGTGCCTCCTCGGGCTCGGTCGGAGGTACTCGAGGCCGCCCGAGCCGCGGCATGCCGTGGCTGCATTCCATGTAGTATCATGTCGGCGAGCGGGAGGCAAGGGCGCTACCAGGTCCGGCTCGGCCGAGGGCGGCAGATTTCCCTCAAAACTTGATCGGTTTAGTCAGGAATGCCAGACTGCCCCCATGGGACGTCCTGGGCGCGCCTGATGCCGGCCGTCCGCCTCAGCCCCCGGGACCGTTCCGACCTCCGACTGCTGGCGTGGGGCGCCTATGCGCCGCTACGGGGCTTCACCGGCGAGGCCGATCACCGCTCGATCGTGGAGGGCATGAGGCTCAGCTCCGGAGAGCTGTGGCCTTTCCCGATCGCGCCGATGCTGGACGACGACACGGCCTCGATGGCCAAGGGGGCGTCGTCAGTCGACCTGCTGGGGCCGGACGGCGAGCTGCTGGCATCGGTGAGCGACCCCGAGCTGTACCGCACCGAGCCGGCGTGGGAGGTCAAGTCGCTGTTCGGGACCGACGACCCGGCTCACCCTGGCGTGGCCGCCGTCCTGGCGTCGGGGCCGTGGCGGCTGGGAGGGCAGGTCGAGGTGCACGGCGACCTCTCCCTCCCGCCTCCGTTCCACCGCCACGCGGCCAGGCCGGACGAGGTGAAGGCCGTCATCGCCGAGCGCGGCTGGCGGACGGCGGTGTTCTTCCAGACCCGCAATCCCATCCACCGGGCCCACGAGTACCTCACCAAGTGCGCCCTGGAGACGGTCGACGGCCTGGTCGTCCACCCCCTCGTGGGCGAGACCAAGGGCGACGACGTCCCTGCCGAGGTCCGCCTGCGCTGCTACGAGGTGCTGCTCGAGTCCTACTACCCGCCCGAGCGAACGCTGCTGGCCTTCTTCGCCGCGCCCATGCGCTATGCCGGCCCCCGGGAGGCCGTCCTGCACGCCCTGGTGCGGCGCAACTTCGGCGCCACCCACTTCATCGTGGGTCGTGACCACGCCGGCGTGGGCGACTATTACGGCACCTACGAGGCCCAGGAGCTGCTCCTCGCACTGGGCCCGGACGCCCTCGGAGTGGTGCCGGTGCCGTTCGAGCACGCCTTCTACTGCTGGGCCTGCGGCAGCGTGGGCTCGGCCAAGACGTGTCCCCACGACCGGTCCGAGCACCTGCACCTGTCGGGCACCCGGATGCGCGAGCTGCTGGCCGCGGGCGAGCTCCCGCCCCCGGAGCTGACCCGCCCCGAGGTGGCGGCCATCTTGAAGGAGGCCTTGACGGCGTGAGCTCATCCCGCTCCGACCACCTCGCCGACGGGCGCTCCGAGGAAGGAGTCACCGTGCTGTTCACGGGTCTTCCGTCGGCGGGGAAGACCACCATCGCCAGAGCCCTGGAGAAGAGGCTTCTCGACGAGGGCCGCAAGGTCGAGGTCCTCGACGGCGACGTCGTGCGCACCCACCTGTGCAAGGGCCTGGGCTTCAGCCGTGAGGACCGTGACGAGAACATCCGGCGGGTGGGCTTCGTGGCCGACATGCTGTCCCGCAACGGCGTGGTGGTGCTGTGCTCCGTGATCGCCCCCTACCGGGCCGTCCGGGAGGAGGTGCGGGCCTTCCACACCGGCCGCTTCCTCGAGGTCTATGTGTCCACCCCGGTCGACGTGTGCGCCGAGCGCGACGTCAAGGGCCTCTACGCCCGCCAGCGGGCGGGTGAGATCAGCGGCCTCACCGGGGTCGACGACCCCTACGAGGCGCCCCTCGATCCGGAGGTCGTGGTGCCCGCGCACACCCAGTCCGTCGAAGAGTCGGTGGAGGCCGTATGGCAAGCGCTGTACGCCTAGGCGACTCCGAGCTGGAGGCGCTCGACCGCCGCTTCGAGCACGAGCCGGCGGAGGCCGTGGTGGCCTGGGCCGTGGAGCGCTTCCATCCACGGCTGTGCCTGGCCGCGTCGATGACCGACGCCGTGCTCATCGACCTGGCCGTACGGGTAGAGCCGGACATCGAGGTGGTGTTCATCGACACGGGCCTCCACTTCCCCGAGACCTTGGCCACGGCCGAGGAGGTCAGGCGCCGCTACCGGCTCAACCTGCGGGTGATGGGGCCGCCCCCTCAGAAGGTGGAGTTCTGGAAGCTCGACCCCGTCGAGTGCTGCTCGTCGTTCAAGGTCGCCCAGCTGGACGCCGCCCTGGACGACAAGGACGCCTGGATGAGCGGGATCCGTCGAGCCGAAGCCACCACCCGCGCCGACGCCCCGATCGTGGCGCGCGACGGGCGGGGCCTGGTGAAGGTCAACCCCCTCGTCACCTGGTCCGACGAGGACGTGGCCCGCTACATCGCCGACAACGACGTGCCCGTGAACCCGCTGGTGTCCCGGGGCTACCCCTCAATCGGGTGCCTCCCCTGCACCCGGCCGGTGAACGGGGACGAGCACCCGCGGGCGGGTCGCTGGGCCGGCTCCCCCAAGACCGAGTGCGGGTTGCACGTGTGAGGCAGCCGTGTCGTTCCGCTACCCGGTCACCCTGAACGTCGAGGGTCGCAGCTGCGTCGTCGTCGGTGGCGGCCCCGTCGCCGAGCACAAGTGCAGGGG
>JALYHE010000142.1 GCA_030776705.1 Actinomycetota bacterium
CACCAGGCCACCGCGGTCCAGGGCGGCCCGGGCCTCGGCCGCCACCGCCGACACCGGCGTGGCCACGAAGGTGACCTCGGCCTCGGGGTCGCGGCCGACGGCGTCCAGGGCGCCCACGGCCAGGGCCCGCTCGGCCCGCTCCCCGGCCTGGTCGTGGCCGGAGACGTGCCAGCCCCGGGCCCTCAGGGCCATGCCGATGGAGGCGCCGATGAGGCCGGTGCCAACCACCGCGGCCCGGGGGGCGGGCCTACTCGGGGAGGTCATCGCGGAGGCCCTGGGCCCCCTCCAGGTAGACGTGGTGGAGCTGGTCCCTGGCCTTGTCGGTGTTGACGTGCATCAGCACCCGGATGGTGAGGGGGTTGCCTCCCACCACGTCCAGCTCCTGGGCGCACAGCAGCGGGACGTCGCCCAGCCCGCACGCCCGCGCCGCCGTGGCCGGGAACATGGAGTGGATGTCGTCGGTGGCCGTGAAGACGATGCTGACCAGGTCGTCCTTCTCGACCTCGTTGCGGGCCAGCATGGCCGTGATCAGGGCCTGGACGCGCTCGCTCACCTGGTCGGTGGTGTCGGCGTCCACCGTGGTGGCGCCTCGCAGCGCTCGGACCGCCGGTGACACGAGACGACTCTACGTGCCTCTACGTGCCCGGCACCCCCGCGGCGCCGGCCAGGGCCCGCACCTCGGCGGTGCTGAGCGGCCGCCACTCCCCCGGCGCCAGCCCCCGGTCGGCGACGGGGCCGATGCGGGTGCGGACCAGGCGGACCACGGGATGGCCCACGGCCTCGCACATGCGCCGCACCTGGCGGTTGCGGCCCTCGTGGAGCGAGATGCGCAGCACCCCCGGGGCCGGGGCCGACACCCGGGCCGGCGCGGTGAGGCCGTCCTCGAGCTGCACGCCCTCCCGCAGGCGGCGCAGGGCCCCGGGCGAGGGCGTGCCCTCCACCTCGGCCAGGTACTCCTTCTCCACGCCGAAGGAGGGATGGCTGAGGCGCTGGGCCAGCTCGCCGTCGTTGGTGAGCACGAGCAGGCCCTCGGTGTCGGCGTCGAGGCGGCCCACGGGGAAGACCCGGGGCTGGTCGGGCACGAGGGAGACGACGGTGGGGCGCCCCTGCGGGTCCCGGGCCGTGGTCACCACCCCCCTCGGCTTGTTGAGCAGGTAGTGGACCAGGTCGGGCCGCACCCCGACCGGCACGCCGTCGACCTCCACCCGGTCGTGGTCGGGGTCCACCCGCTGGCCGACCACGGCGGGGCGGCCGTTGACCAGGACCCGGCCCTCGCCGATCAGCTCATCGCAGGACCGCCGGCTGCCGAAGCCGGCCCGGGCCAGCACCTTCTGGAGACGCTCCCCGGCTCGGGGCTGCCCTGGCTGGCTCCGTCCAGGGCCGGCGCTCACTCGGGGCGGAGGCCGTCCTCCAGGGCCTCGACCTCGTGGGCGGGGGGCACGAAGTCGCCCAGGGGCGGGAGGTCGGCCAGCGAGTCGAGGCCCAGGCTCTCGAGGAACGTCGGCGTGGTGCCGTAGAGCACGGCCTGGCCGGGGCCGGGGTCCCGGCCCACCTCGTCGACGTAGCCCCGGCGCTGGAGGTTGCGGATCACCCCGTCCACCTCGACCCCGCGGATGGCCGCCACCTGGGCCCGGGATATGGGCTGCTTGTAGGCCACGATGGCCAGCGTCTCCAGGGCCGCCGCCGACAGCCGGGCCGACTGGCCCCAGACCGCGAAGCGCTCCACGTAGGGCGCCAGGTCGGGGTGGCTCTGGAACCGGTACCCCCCGGCCACCCGGGCCAGCACGAAGCCCCGTCCCTCCTGCTCGTAGGACGCGGCCAGCTCGGCGCAGCGCTCCTCCACCCGGGCCGGGGTCACCTCCAGCAGCTCGGCCAGCATCGAGGGCGGGACCGGCTCCTCAGCCACCATGAGCACGGCCTCCAGGGCCCTCAGCTCCTCGGCCCGGGCCGGCCCGGCCAGGCCGCTCATCCCTGGTACTCCCCGGCCGAGGGAGCCAGGGAGTGGGGCACCAGCCTGGTGTCGTCCTCGCCCAGCCAGCGCACGTGCAGGTCGCCGAATGTGTCTCCCTGGTGCAGCTCCACCAGGCCCTCCTTGAACAGCTCCAACAGGGCCAGGAAGCGCACGATCACCTGGAGGCGCTCGGGCACGCCCTCGGTGAGCCGGCGGAAGCTGGCCTCGCCGGTCCGGGCCAGGACGTCGGCCAGCTCCACCACGGCGTCGCGCACGCTGGCCCGCACCGGCGCCACGTGGTCG
>JALYHE010000143.1 GCA_030776705.1 Actinomycetota bacterium
TCCCAGCGGCGAGCGCCTCGACCCCCGCTGGGTCCACTTCAGCGAGCCGTCGCCGGCCGCCTGATCACCCTCAGGGTCCCAGCTCGCGGGCACGGCCTACCGTCTACCAGTACCAGGTGGGATCCACGGGCCATGGCTGGCCCCTGTCTGGGCATAGCCAACGCCGCCGCATCTCCTGCGTCAGGCGGCCTTCTTGACGGCCGAGACCTCGAACTCGAGGACGACCTTGTCGCTGACCAGCACGCCGCCCGCCTCGAGCGGGGCGTTCCAGCTGACGCCCCAGTCCTTGCGGTTCACGGGCACGCTCCCCTCCAGCCCTATGCGCTGGTTGCCGAACGGGTCCACGGCGCTGCCCGTGTACTCGAGGTCGATGGTGACCGGCCTGGTGACGTCCTTGATGGTGAGGTCCCCGGTCACCCGGTAGGTGTTGGGGTCGACGGCCTCGACGGACGTGCTCACGAAGCGGATCTCCGGGTACTTCTCCATGTCGAAGAAGTCGTTCGTGCGCAGGTGGGCGTCCCGGTCCGGGTTGCGGGTGTCGATGCTGGCGGCCTGGATGGTCATCTCCAGGTGGACCGGGACGGGTCCTCGGCGTCGAAGTAACCGCTTCCCTCGAACTCGTTGAACGAGCCCCGCACCTTGGTGACCATGGCGTGGCGGGCCACGAACCCGATGCGGGAGTGAGCGGGGTCGATGGTGTACTCACCGGTGAGGTTCTCGGCGGCGGTCATGGTGGTCATGGGGTCCACTCCCTCTGTTGATGTGTCAACTACACCCTAGGACCAACAAGTTGACGCTGCAACTATTCCCGGGCGGGGCTAGAGGGGCTCAGGCTGCGTCGGCGAAGGGACCGGCCCGGGCCAGGGCGGCCAGGGCTCGGGCCTCCAGCTCGCGGACCCTGCGCTCCGACACCCGCAGCCGCCGGGCCGTGGCGGCGATGCTCGAAGCCGTCCCGTCGTCCAGGCCGAAGCGAGCTCGCACCACGGCGCCCTCGAGGGGAGGGAGGCGGCCCACGGCCCCGAGCAGATCGTCCCGAGCCACGGCGTCGCCCGCCGCCTCGTCGGCCGGAGGGGACGGGTCCACTGCCACCAGCTCGCCGAGCACGGTGTCGTCCTCGCCGACGGGCTGGTCCAGGCTGGCCACCACGCGGGGCACCTCTCTGGCCTGGCGCACCTGCTCCACGGGCAGACCTGTCTCGGCCGCCACCTCCTCGTCGGTCACCGGCGTCGCCCCTCGACCGGCCAGCTCCTCCTCGGCGACCCTCACCTGCCGCTCCCGGTCCCCGGCTGCATCGGGGACGTAGATGGGGCGCGACCCCTTCTGCACCCCCCGCTGCAGGGCCTGGCGGATCCACCAGCTGGCGTAGGTCGAGAAGCGGTTGCCCGGCGCCAGTCGAACTTGTCCACGGCCCGCATCAGTCCGAACGTTCCCTCCTGGACCAGGTCCAGCAGGTCCATCCCCGACCCCTGGTACCGCTTGGCCCAGTGGACGACCAGCCGCAGGTTGGCCCGCACCATCTCCTGGCGGGCCGCCTCGTCCCCCGCCTCGACCCTCTGGGCCAGGCGGACCTGCTCGTCGTGAGTGGGCACGTCGACCTCGCCGATCTACGCCAGGTACAACGCGACGGGGTCCGACACGGGTGCGCTGTCGGTTCTGTTCACGCTGTTCACCGGCGTGGTCCACTCACCTCTCTGGGTTCAGGCCGGACGGGTGCCATCCGGCCGGGAGGGGTTTCAACGCCGGCGACCCGCCGAGCATTTCCGAGGAAGGACGAGTGCTCCGCCGCGCCTCAGCCAGCTCCGGCCCAGACGCCGACACGCCGGAACCGCAACGGCGCCTCCACCAGGATGAGCTCGGAGTCCTCCACGGCCGTGACGTCCAGGCGCTCCGGTCCGTGGACCTTGGCCGCGTCGCCGGTGTCGAGCTTGTCGTCGCCGAGCGCCACCGCGCCGTCGATGACGTACAGGTACGCCCCCTGCTCGTGAGGCACGGTGTGCACGACGCCGTTGCCGCTCCGAAGCCTCGACACCAGGACCCGGGCGTCCTGGGCCAGGTCGAGGCCGTCCTCGCCGGCCGGGCCCATGATCTGCAGGAGCCGGTTGAGCCTGTCCGCCTCGGTGTACTGGCGCTGCTGCACCCTCGAAGTCAGGTCCTCGTCGCTGGGCAGGAGCCAGAACTGCATGAAGCGCATGCCCTCGGTCTCCGAGCCGTTGCGCTCGGAGTGCTGGGCTCCGGCGTGCGAGAACCGCATGATCTGGGCGCCGCCCGGTTCGAGGACCCCGTCGTTGCCGAGGGAGTCGTCGTGGGAGAAGAGCCCCTCCACCACGTAGGTGCAGCTCTCGATGTCCCGGTGTGGGTGCATCGGCCACACCGCGCCCGGCTCCAGCCGGTCGTCGTTGAAGACCCGCAGCGCCCCCACGCCCATCTGCTCCGGATCCCGGTAGCGGTCGAACGAGAAGTGCCAGCGGGCATGGAACCACCCACCGTCGGCGGTGAAGATCTCGCTGTCCCGGCGGACTTCCATCGGCATGGGTCGAGTCTCCCACAGAGAGTGGGTGAAACGTCAACCGGGGGCCCGTAGACTGGGGCCGTGACGGAGGTTCGCTGGCTCGACGCCCAGGAGCTGGAGGCGTGGCGGCGGCTGCAGCTGATGCAGCTGCAGCTGACGGCCGCACTGAGCCGCGAGCTGGCCGAGAGCTCCGGGCTCTCCTACCAGGACTACCTAGTGCTGGCCGCCCTGACCGACCGGCCCGGCGGCCGCATGCGCGCCTTCGAGCTCGGCCGCGAGCTGGGGTGGGAGAAGAGCCGGCTCTCCCACCACGTGGCCCGCATGGTCGAGCGGGGCCTGGTCAGCCGGGAGAGGTGCGAGACGGACCAAAGGGGGGCGTTCGTCGTGGTGACCAGGCAGGGGCGGAAGGCCATCGAGGCGGCCGCCCCCGGACACGTCGAGGCCGTGCGCCGCCACTTCATGGACCTGCTCAGCCCCGCCGAGCTGGAGACGCTCAGCGCCGTCGCCGGCAGGGTGCTGGACAGCCTCGCCGACGACCCCGCCGCTGGGTGAGGCTGGTCGACGCGCCGTGGCGCGGTCTCACCAAGGGACCGGCTAGGACCTTTCCTCGGCCCTCGGGCTGTCCGGCAGGCAGTGCTGGGCAGGCCGTAGAGGCGGCCCGTCCAGGGCGCAGTGGTGCTCCTCGGGCAGGCGCCGGCTCAGGCGGTGGTCGGGCCTGATCGTGAGCCAGGCCAGCACTCCCCCGCCGGCTGACAGGGCAGCGGCCAGCGACACGGCGATGCGGAAGCCCTGGGCGAACTCAGCCGGCTGGCGGTAGTCGCCCTCGCCGAGGCCGGCCAGGGCCGGCAGCGCGGCCACGGCCAGTAGACCGGCCACCCTGGCCACGGCGTTGTTGACGCCGGAGGCCACTCCGGCGTGGCGGGGGTCGGCGGCGGCCAGCACGGTGGCCGTCAGCGGCGCCACTGTCAGGGCCAGGCCCAGGGCGAAGACGACCACGGCCGGGAACACGTCGGCCCAGTAGGGGCTACCCACGTCGATCGTCGTCATCATGGCCAAGCCGACCGCCATCACGATGGGCCCAGCCGTCATCGGCCCGCGGGGTCCCACCCGCTGAGCCAGGCGGCCGGCCCGTGACGACAGCGCCAGCATCACCACCGTCACCGGCAGGGTGGCGGCCCCCGCCTCCAGGGCGGAGTAGTCCAGGACCTGCTGTAGCTGGACCACGAGCACGAAGAACGCCCCGCCCAACGCCGCGTACACGACGAAGGTGACCACGTTGGCGCTGGTGAACCGCGGGGAGGCGAAGATGTCCAGAGGCAGCATGGGGTGGGAGCTGCGCGCCTCCACGGCAACGAACCCGCCCAACGCCAGGAGGCCCGCAAGGGCGGTGACCACCACCGCCGGGCTCGCTCCTGCCGCCGGCGCCTCGATGAGGGCGTAGGTGCACCCAGCCAGGCCCACGATGGCGAGGACGGCCCCGCCCACGTCGAGGCCGGGAGCGGCGGTGGGGTCCTTGGACTCGGGCACGTGGCGCACGGCCACGGCGACGGTCAGCGCCGCCAGCGGGAGGTTGATCAGGAAGATGAGCCGCCACGAGGCGGCGTCGATGAGCCACCCCCCGGCGAACGGCCCCACGGCGGCGGCGATGCCGGTCAGGCCCGACCAGGCCCCGATGGCCTGGCCCCGGTCCCCGGGGGCGAAGGAGGCCTCGATGAGGGCCAGGCTGCCGGGGGTGAGGAGGGCGGCCCCCACCCCCTGGAGGGCCCGGGCCCCGGCCAGCTCTGCGGCGCCGGGGGCCAGCCCGCACAGTGCCGAGGCGAGAGCGAACCAGACCACTCCCACGACGAAGACCCGACGCCGGCCCAGGCGGTCGCCGAGGGAGCCGCCTACCAGGATGAAGGCGGCCAAGGTCAGCAGGTAGGCCGTGACCGTCCACTGCAGGCCGTCCAGTCCGGCCCCGAGGTCCTCCCCGATGGCCGGGAGGGCGACGTTGACCACGGTGGCGTCGAGGAAGGCCACGCTGGACCCCAGCACCGCGGCCAGCAGGACCCAGCGGCCAGACGGGCTGGCATAGCGGATCTCTGCGGCGGCGGGCGTGGTGGTCACCGGCGACGCCGTCGCCTGACTCGACCCGGCACCCGAGCCCTCAGCCCCTCCATCGCGACACCAGGAGCAGCGAGACCGTCATGGTCGGCCCTCGCCTAGGTTTGGGGCCGCTAACACCACTTGGCCGTGGGTGCTCAGGGACTCGAAGCCCGACCCCCTCGTTGTAAGAGCGGTAGGGCACCGGGCCTGCACTGTTACCGGGGTTTCCACCAGGTAGAAGTCCTTTCAGACCTTCGGAGACTTCATAGCGGCCAGGGCTTGGTCCACGACGTCCTCGCTTCTGCGATGCGTCCACTCCTCGTGCGGGCGAGCCCCCGGTCTCCCCACCCGCAGAAGCCGCATGGCCTTAACCAGGATCAGCGTTAGGAGAATAGAGCCGTCTTGCTGGCACCCGTCACGGCCCCGACACATCCCCGACTCGCTCCGACTAGGCCACGTCCTCCGCATCGATGGACGCCAGTCTCCGAAGTACCCTGTTGGTCTCCGTGTCCGTGCGAAAGGGACCGCGATGAGCGTGCCCTACATCCTCGAAGCAGGAGAATCGCTGTGGGCCATGAGCGCCGGGGGACCGCGGGCTGGGTTCCTCGTGCGGGGATCAGACAGCGGGGAGCGCCTGCTCGTCTTGCATTTCGATGCGCCGGCCGGCTTCCTCGGGCCTGCCCGGCATCTGCACCGCGACGTGGATGAGGGGTTCTTGGTGCTCGAAGGCAAGCTGCGGGTTGCCGTCGGCGACGACCGGCACGACCTGACCGCTGGGGCGTTCGCTTGGGTGCCGGGCGGCGTGCCGCACGGCTTCGCCAACGTCTCGGACGCGCCCGCGAGGTTCCTCTGCCTGGTGGCACCCCCGGGCCAGCTAGAGGCCATGTTCCATGAAATCGCGGACTACGTCGTCGAACTCGACGGACCGCCCGACCCGGAGCGCATGGCCGAGATCAACCGCCGACATGGCGTAGAAATCGTGGGGCCGCCGGTTGGAACAGAGGGCTGAACGCAACCGTCCAGGCGTCGGTTGCTCGCCGGTGCTGACACGGAGTCGGCCCGCTCCTTCAATCGCATCGCGTCCTCCCCGAATCGGCAGGGAGCGGCATTGGTGGGACCGGACAGCCTTAGCACGCTGCCTACTCCTCGACGTGGGTGGGCCAGGAAGCCGGACCGTGAATGAGCGGGCGTGAGCAACCGGCGGGCCGAGGGGCGCTTGGACGAGACGAGGGGGAATGCTGCTCCTGCCGGGCCCGTGATAAGGCCGCAAGCGGATGATTCCGACTTGTCAGGCTGCGGCGGGCTTGATGGCGGAGACGATCACCGAGGTGAAGCTGTCCGCCACAAGGTGACTGTCCTGGAGCGACACGTCGGCGAAGCCGGCTCGCTCCAGCGCCGTCCGGTACTGCTCCCGGGTCAGGGCGCCGGCCAGACACCCGACCCAGGCGGCCACGTCGGCCCGCTGCTCGGGCGTGGGTTCCATATCGGCCACGACGTCGGCGATGGCCAGGCGGCCCCCGCCCCGCAGCACCCGGTGAGCCTCAGCGAAGACGCCGGCCTTGTCCACCGAGAGGCTGATGACGCAGTTGGAGACCACCACGTCCACACTGGCGTCGGGCAGGGGTACGGCCTCCATGTGGCCCTTCAGGAACTCGGCGTTGTCGACCCCGGCATTGGCCTGGTTGTCCCGGGCGAGCTGCAGCATCTCGTCGGTCATGTCCAGCCCGTAGGCCTTGCCTGTCGGCGCCACCCGCCTGGCTGACAACAAGACATCCAAGCCGCCACCAGATCCGAGGTCGAGCACCGTCTCGCCTGGGACGAGGTCAGCCACCGTCACCGGGTTGGCACAGCCGATGCTGGCTGCTGCCGCCTGAGCTGGCAGGCCCTCCAGATCGGCAGTGGCATAGGCGCTCTCACCGATGCCGCTCACCTGGGGCTCGCATGGATCCGGCGAGTTGCCACAGCAGGCCGAGACCCGGCCAGCAGCTTCTGCGTAGTGCTTTCCCACCGCCTCCCTGATCCTTGCCGCGTCGGCTGCTTCGACAGAGCCGCCTGCCGGTGTGGCCGCCAGGAATGTCCGCCTGACCCAGGGCCGGGCCTCTTCGGGGGCGTCGATGCTGAGATCGACGGTGGTCCGGAAGGACAACGAGGGACAGCACTCCCGCTCTGCCTCCAAGAGTTCGAGCAGTGCCTCCCCCACCCCCGTTTCCAGTCGGTAGCGCAGCACGGCGCCGGTCGGCGTGGGTTGGCCCCCGACCAGGGCATGGCCAAGGGATCTCCAGGCCGCGGCCCGCTCCTCGAAGGCCTCCGATCCCAGCGAGCAGCAGTTCGAGTGGGTCATGGGCCAACCGTCCCACTTCAAGTACGCTTGAAGTCAAGATGCTCTCGATCGGCGAGGTGGCGGAGCGGTCCGGGCTTCGACCCTCGGCCCTCCGCTACTACGAGGAGGCCGGACTGTTGTCCCCCTCCGGCCGGGTAGCGGGGCGGAGGCACTACGACGCCTCGGTGCTCGACCGGCTGCGGGTCATCTCATGCGCCCAGAGCGCCGGTTTCACCATCGCCGAGATCCGAGAGCTGCTCCGAGGAGAAGACGGCGCCCAGGGCGCTTGGCGCGACCTGGCGCAACGGAAGCTCGCTGAGGTGAACGCCCTCATCGACAAGGCCCAGGCCACGCGAAGGCTGCTCGAGGACAGCCTGCGATGCACCTGCCAGAGCCTGGAGGAGTGCAGCGCCGGCCACGCGTCGGCCCAGGCGGGCCGGACCTGAACTCAGGTCTGCTTCGGCGGTGGCGCCTGGAGGAGGCGCTCGATGTCCCACAAGTGGTGGCGCCCCTCGTGGAGGGTATGGCGGCCGACCCAGTCCACGGTGCGGACCTGGCGTGTCGGCCAGTTGTAGACACCCGTGCGCTGCCAAGCCTCCTCGTCGAGGCTCCCGAGCATCTGGGCAAGGGCAGAGGCGGCCTCGGAGAGCTGCTCGGCCACCTGGGTTGGGTCCTGCTCGTTGTACTTGTCCTTGACCACGCGCTCCTCCCTGCCCATGGGAGCAAAGGCGGGCTCGTCTTCAACCAGAGCGAGTTTGATCCGCCCTTCTTGCACCTGGAGCACGTCGCGGACGTGACAGGCGTATTCCAGAGGTGACCAGACGTCGGGTCGGGGTCGTGCCCGAAGGCGGCCCGGCTTGTGGCCCTCGAGCGACGCATGGAACCTCGGGGCCAGGGCCAGCAACGCATCTGGGATGTCGTCTCGACTGATCTCGTCGTAGTCGTATCCGCACTCGGCGCAGCGATCCACCGCTAGGACCTCACTTGACCGGCGGGCGGCTGGGTCAACTGGGCGCTCAATGAGGCGATCACGTACTGAACGTGAGCGTGGAGACGAGCGGTGCGGGCGCCCGCTTCGTCACTGCTGGGTGCATGGCCAGCCACGTCGGGGCCACCGCTTCCTGACGAGCGAGGGAAGTTCCTGACACCTGTCTCACCGCAGGAGCACTGCCACCGCAACTGGATGCGGTTGGCTTGGTTGCAGAGCTCGATGACGTTGTCCGCGAACAGGAGCACCCTCGAGCGGTGCCCAGGGCAGTAGACGTCGAACACGACGGCATTGTCAGCCTTGACCGTCGACACCACCAGTGGCAGTCTTGCCTCGATGCGAAAGAAAGCTGCCAACAGCCGGAGCACCGTGGCAGCGGTCATCTGCAACGGGGTGTCCCCTTTCGAGTTCGCCGTGGCCTGCGAGGTGTTCGGCCTCGACCGCAGCGAGCTCGGCGTCCCCTGGTACCGCTTCCTGGTGTGCGCGGCCCAGCCCCCGCCGATCATGACGGCCATGGGATTCACCATCGACACGCCGTACGGTCTCGACTCGCTGGGAGCAGCGGACACGATCGTCGTGCCAGCAGACAACCGCTGCGGTGAAGGGGTCGAGGACCTGCTGGAAGCGCTCCGGCAGGCCCATGCCCGTGGGGCGCGTATCCTGTCGGTGTGCACCGGCGCCTTCGCCCTCGCCGCCGCAGGGCTGTTGGACGGGCGGCGGGCAACCACGCACTGGATGCACGCCGGCGAGCTGGCCAGGCGCTATCCCAAGGTCAACGTCGACCCCGACGTGCTGTACGTCGACGAGGGCGACATCCTCACCTCCGCCGGCACGGCGGCCGGCATCGACCTGTGCTTGTACGTGGTGCGCCAAGACTTCGGGGCTGAGATCGCCAACGCCGTGGCCCGGCGCATGGTCGTCCCCCCGCACCGCCCTGGCGGCCAAGCCCAGTTCATTGTCGAGCCCGTGCCCGATCTATCCGCCGCCGACCCATTCTCCGAAACCCTGGTCTGGATGCAGGAGCATCTCGACCAGCCGATGACCGTCGTCGACCTGGCCCGCAGAGCCGCCATGAGCCCGCGCACCTTCGCTCGCCGGTTCCGCTCCAGCACGGGAACGACGCCCAACCAGTGGCTGCTTCGCCAACGAGTGCTGCTCGCCCAACGCCTGCTGGAGAGCACCGACCAACCCGTCGAACTGGTCGCCACGCACGCCGGGTTCGGCACCGCTGCCAACCTGCGACAGCACTTCCAGCGGTCACTGCAGGTGTCCCCAAACGCCTACCGCCGCACCTTTCGGGCTGCCGCGAGCTGACGCCGTGCCCGACCGCCACTCCTCACCTGTCGGGCTTTTGGCAGGCTGGCGTGGATGCTCGTGTTGGGCGCGGTGACGCCCTCGACAAGCACATGGCCCTGGGGCGACACCTCAAGTTGCCCGGCGGGGCACTGCTGTTGCCAGGGAAGCTGGCGATGACCCTCGAGGCGGGTTGAGCCGGTCCTCCTCAGAGCCTGCCGCTAGCGCCGCCCTCGGCGTCGGGGCGGGAGATCCACCAGGGCGGTGGCGGGCGCTGACAATGCTGGCCATCGCCATGCTCCTGGCCATGACGACGTGGTTCTCCGCCTCCGCAGTCCTGCCCCAGCTGCGACGGGAATGGGACCTGTCGTCCAACATGGGCTCGCTGCTTACCATCTCGGTGCAGTTGGGCTTCGTGGCCGGGGCCCTGGTGTCGGCGACCCTCAACCTGGCAGACGTCGTGACCCCTCGGCGCCTCATGCTCCTCGGTGCGCTGGGAGCGGCGTCGGCCAACGGCCTCCTCGTCGTGAGCGACGGACCGCTGAGCGCCCTACCGCTGCGGTTCGCCACCGGCGCCTTTCTCGCCGGGGTCTACCCGCCTGCTCTCAAGGCCATGGCCACCTGGTTCCGCAAGGGCAGGGGCATGGCGCTGGGCGTGATGGTCGGGGCCCTGACCGTCGGGTCAGCCCTTCCACACCTCATCAACGGGCTCGGAGGCGTGCGGTGGCGGGTCGTGATCATGGTGACCTCGGTGCTCACGGCGGTGGGCGGCCTGGTGGCCGAGGTCCTGGCCAGGGACGGCCCCTTCCCCTTCCCCCGTGCCGTGTTCGACCCCTCGCAGGCCAAGCGCGTGTTCGCCCACCGTGGCGTTCGGCTCGCCTCCACTGGCTACTTCGGACACATGTGGGAGCTCTACGCCATGTGGGCGTGGTTCGCCGTGTTCTTCGCCGATGTGCTGGCCCGCCACGGCGCCGCTGACACCCGCCGGGGAGCGGCCTATGCCACCTTCGCCGTCATTGGCGTGGGCGCCCTGGGCTGCTGGATCGGGGGCCTGCTGGGTGACCGCTGGGGACGGACGCGGGCGACCGCCCTAGCCATGGGAATCTCAGGTGCCTGCGCCATCACCATCGGGCTCGTCCGGGACGCCCCCACGCCGGTGGTGCTCGCCCTCGGGCTGCTGTGGGGCTTCTGGGTCGTGGCCGACTCAGCCCAGTTCTCGACAATCGTCATCGAGGTGGCCGACCAGAGCTATGTGGGCACGGCCGTGACCATGCAGCTCGCTGTGGGCTTCACCCTCACGGTGCTGACGATCTGGCTAATTCCCGTATTCCACGATCACCTGACATGGCGCTGGGCGTTCGCCTTCCTGGCCCCCGGCCCTTTGCTCGGCGTCGTCGCCATGCTGCGCCTGATGCGCTCGCCCGAGGCGGCTCGAATCGCCGGCGGCCGGGGCTGAGGGCGCACACGCGGTCTGGAGGCCAGGGTCCCCGACTCGTGCACTGCCCAGCCAAGTGATGACACCCTGGCTCCGGGGTCGGCTGAACGTTATGGCGCGGTCGCGACGCTCTAGTTCGCATGATATGCGGGTGATCATGATGGGGCTTCGGAGGTAGTCCCGGAAGGAGGTCGCCCGTGCGTTGGGTGCCCAGTGTCTCCCGTTCGGTGGATCCAGCTGGGGAGTTGCGGGTCGCCGTCGGTC
>JALYHE010000144.1 GCA_030776705.1 Actinomycetota bacterium
GCCTTGACCCGGGCGACCAGCTCACGGGGGGAGAAGGGCTTGGTGACGTAGTCGTCGGCCCCGAGCTCCAGCCCCAGCACCCGGTCGATCTCGTCGTCGCGGGCGGTGAGAATGAGCACGGGCACCGAGCCGGAGGCCCGCAACCGGCGGCACACGTCGAGGCCGTCCAGCTCGCCGGGCAGGCCCACGTCGAGGATCACCAACCGGGGGGCCTCCCGCCCGGCCAGCTCGAGGCCGGCCGCCCCGTCACCGGCCTGCAGCACCCGGTAGCCCTCCCGGCGCAGGTAGAGCTCCACCAGGTCGGCGATGTTGTGGTCGTCCTCCACCACGACCACGGTCCCGGCGTCCGTGCCCACGCCAAGAGGGTGGCACGGCCCTGTGAGGGAAGTGTTAGGCGGACCGCCGACCATGGCCGGTAGCGCCGACGGGCGGAAGTAGCCTGGCCCTGCCGTGGCCGCCTATCTCGACCGCATCCTCGCCGCGCACCGGGCCAGGGCCGCCTCCGACCCCCGGCGTCTCGACGAGCTGGTGGAGGCCGCCCTCGGCGCGCCGCCGGCCCTGCCCTTCGCCTCGGCCCTCACCGCCGAGGAAGGCTTGGCCGTGATCGCCGAGGTCAAGCGACGGTCCCCGTCCAAGGGGGACCTGGCCCCGGATCTGGTGCCCGGCGTGCTGGCCAAGTCCTACGCCGACGGGGGCGCGGCCTGCCTGTCGGTCCTCACCGACGCCGAGTTCTTCGGCGCCCTCCCCGACGACCTGGCCGAGGCCCGGTACGCGGCCGAGCTGCCCACGCTGCGCAAGGACTTCGCCGTCTCGGCGCACGACGTGTGCGACGCCCGCCTCATGGGAGCCGACGCCGTGCTACTCCTCGCCTCCGCCCTGGACGACCACGAGCTGGCCCTCTTCCACGACCTGGCCCTCGGGATCGGGATGGAGCCCCTGGTCGAGGTGCACGACGAGGAGGAGCTGGCCCGGGCGCTGGCCGTGGGGGCCGCCCTGATAGGGGTCAACCAGCGTGACCTGGTCACCTTCGAGGTCGATCCGGAGCGAGCCCTCCGCCTGGCCTCGACGGTGCCCGAGGGCGTGGTCAAGGTGGCCGAGTCCGGGATCGCCGGCTCTGAGGACGCCGCTCGGCTGGCCCAGGCCGGGTACGACGCCGTGCTGGTGGGCGAGACCCTCGTCACCAGCCCCGACCCCGCCGCCGCGGTGGCGGAGCTGCGGTGTGGGACGTGGGGGGCCGGGCCGTGTGGGTGAAGGTCTGCGGCACCACCAGCGAGGAGGACGCCCTGCTGGCCGTGGCCATGGGGGCCGACGCGGTGGGCTTCATCTTCGCCCCCTCCACGCGCCAGGTCGCTCCCGGGGCGGTGCGGGACATCGTGCGCCGCCTGCCCCCCGAGGTGGTCACGGTGGGAGTGTTCCGCGACGCCGCACCCGAGCAGGTGGTCAAGGTGGTGAACGGCATCGGCCTGCGGGCGGCCCAGCTGCACGGGCGGGAGACGCCGGAGCAGTCCCGCTACGTGGCCGAGCGGGTGCCGCTGCTCATCAAGGCCTTCGCTGCAGGGGACCCCGCCCTCCGTCGGGCTCATGAGCACCAGGCCGCAGTGGTGATGCTCGACGCCCCCTCGCCCGGGTCGGGCCAGGTGTTCGACTGGCGGCTGGCCGAGGGCGTGCCCGACGGGTGCCGGCTGGTGCTGGCCGGAGGCCTCAACGCCGGCAACGTGGCCGACGCCGTGGGCCAGGTCCGCCCGTGGGGCGTGGACGTGGTCACCGGCGTGGAGTCCGAGCCCGGCCGCAAGGACCCTCGGGCCCTGCGAGCCTTCGTAGAGGCGGCCCGACGCTCGGCCGTCCCCGCCTACGAGGGCGCGTCCGACGGGCCCTACGACTGGGAGGATGAGCTCTAGGGAGGTGGGCGCCACCGCGGGGCTCATGGGCGAGCCCGCCGCCGGGGGAAGGTTCGGGGAGTACGGCGGCGCCTTCCTTCCTGAGTCGCTGGTCCCCGCCTGCGAGGAGCTCGAGCGGGCCTTCCGGGCCGCCTGGGGCGACCAGGCCTTCCGTGGCGAGTACCTGCGCATTCTGGAGGAGAACGCGGGCCGGCCCACGCCGGTCACCGAGGCCACCCGGCTGTCCGAGCGCCTCGGCGTACGGGTCCTGCTCAAGCGCGAGGACCTCACCCACACCGGCTCCCACAAGATCAACAACGTGGTGGGCCAGGCCCTCCTCACCCGCCGCATGGGCAAGCGCCGGGTCATCGCCGAGACGGGGGCGGGCCAGCACGGGGTGGCCACGGCCACGGCCTGCGCCATGTTCGGCCTCGAGTGCGTGGTGTACATGGGCGAGGTGGACGTCGAGCGCCAGGCCCTCAACGTGTTCCGCATGACGCTGCTGGGCGCCGACGTCCGCACCGTGAGGTCGGGCAGCCGCACCCTGAAGGACGCCATCAACGAGGCCATGCGGGACTGGGTGGCCACCGTGGAGACGACCCACTATTGCCTGGGCTCGGTGATGGGTCCTCACCCCTACCCGTGGATGGTGCGCGAGCTGCAGCGCATAGTGGGCGACGAGGCCCGCCAGCAGTGCCGGCGCATCCTCGGAGGGGCCGACCCCGACTACGTGGTGGCCTGCGTGGGCGGCGGCTCCAACGCGGCCGGCACCTTCGCCGGCTTCGTGGACACCGAGGCCCGGCTGGTGGGGGCCGAGCCGGCCGGGGGAGCCTCCATCGCCCGGGGCATGCCGGGAGTCGTGCACGGGGCCAAGTCGATGCTCCTCCAGGACGAGCACGGCCAGGTGAGCGAGACCCACACCATCTCGGCCGGACTCGACTACCCGGGCGTGGGACCCGAGCACGCCCACCTGGCCGCCGTGGGGCGGGCCAGGTACGTGGCCGCCACTGACCAGGAGGTCGTGGACGCCCTCCGGCTCCTGGCCGTCACCGAGGGCATCATCCCGGCCCTGGAGCCGGCCCCCGCCGTGGCCTGGGTGGCCCGGGCCGCGGGCACCGAGGAGCTGCCCCATGGCTCCACGGTGCTGGTGACCGTGTCGGGCCGGGGGGACAAGGACGCCCAGCAGGTCATGGACCTGCTGTCGTGAGCCCGCAAGGCGCCCTCGAAGCGCACCTCCGCTCCCGGCGGGACGAAGGGCGAAAGCTCCTCGTCCCCTACGTCACCGGAGGGCTGGGCGCCCACTGGCTCGAAGCCGCCGAGGCCATGGCCTCGGCCGGGGCCGACGCCGTCGAGGTGGGCATTCCGTTCTCCGACCCGGTCATGGACGGCCCCACCATCCAGGAGGCGTCGCAGCGCGCCCTCGAGGCGGGAGCCACCCCGCTCGGCGTCCTCGCCGAGTTGGCGGGCGTCGACGTGGGCGTGCCCCTCGTGGCCATGACCTACTACAACCTGGTGTTCCGCACCGGTCACCGCCGCTTCGCTCGCTCGCTGGCCCGCAGCGGGGTGTCGGGGGCCATCGTCCCCGACGTGCCACTGGAGGAGCTGGAGCCGTGGTCCCGCGCCGCCGACGACGCCGGCGTGGAGACCGTCCTGCTGGCGTCGCCGGTCACGCCCGACGAGCGCCTGAGTCGCATCTGCGAGCGGTCCCGCGGCTTCGTCTACGGCGTCAGCGTGATGGGCACCACCGGAGAGCGCCAGTCGCTGGCGGAGTCGGCGGCGGTGGTGGCCAAGCGCCTGAAGGCGGTCACCGACAAGCCGGTGCTGATCGGGTTCGGCGTGTCGACCCCGGCCCAGGCCGTGGACGCCGCCGCCGAGGCCGACGGCGTCATCGTGGCCTCCGCCCTCATGCGCCGTCTCCTCGACGGTGCCGGCCCCGAGGACCTGGGTGGGTTCGTGGCCGAGCTCAGGTCGGCTCTCGACTCCGGGTGAGCGCCGGTTGGGCTACGGACCGCTCCAGCGGGCAAATGACGGCGACATGACGACGTTCGGGCTCCCCGGGTGGACTGGACGACCGGCAGTAGCCAGCCTCCGGCGGGCGCGGGGTTCAGCCACCCCGGCCCGTGGCCGATCAAGAGGAGGTGCAGACCTCTGCTGCCTCTGTGGTGGCGCGCCCTGACGACGCCGCCCGTGCCAGCCACCTCGCCGCCGAGCTCACCACGGCGCTGAGCCGCGTCGTCCGGGGGAAGCCCCAGGCCGTACGCCTGGCCCTGGTGGCCCTGCTGTCCGGCGCCCACCTCCTGGTCGAGGACGTGCCCGGCGTGGGCAAGACCCTGCTGGGCAAGGCCTTGGCCCGGGCCGTGGGGTGCACCTTCCGCCGGGTCCAGGCCACCCCGGACCTCCTGCCCGGCGAGCTCACCGGTGTCTCCATTTTCTCGCAGCACCACGAGGAGTGGGAGTTCCGTCCCGGGCCGCTCTTCGCCAACGTGGTCCTGGTGGACGAGGTCAACCGGGCCACGCCCCGCACCCAGTCCGCCCTCCTGGAGGCCATGGAGGAGCGCCAGGTCACCGTGGACGGGACCACCCACCCGCTGCCCGACCCCTTCGTGGTGGTGGCGACCCAGAACCCCTTCGAGCACGTGGGGACGTTCCCCCTGGTGGAGGGCCAGCGCGACCGCTTCGGCGTCGTGGTGGAGATGGGCCTCCCGGGCCGTGACACCGAGCGGGAGCTGCTATTGGGCCGGGGAGGGACCGGGTCCCTCGAGGACCTGTCGCCGGTGACCGGGCCCGAGGGGCTCCGGGCCGCCATCGCCGCCGTGCGGCGGGTGCACTGCGCGCCCGAGGTGGCCGACTACATCGTGGAGATCAGCTCCGCCATACGGTCCCACCCCGAGGTGCGCCACGGGGCCAGCCCCCGCGCCAGCCTGTCGCTGCTGAACGCGGCCCGGGCCCAGGCCGTGCTGGCAGGGCGCTCTTTCGTGAGCCCCGACGACGTCAAGCAGGTGGCCGCCCCGTCCCTGGCCCACCGGTTGATCCTGAACGGGGGCCCCGACCTGCACGGCGGCGGCGCCTTGGTCCGCGCGGTGCTCGACCGGGTACCCGTGCCCCGGGGGTGACGGAGCGGGGGACCCGGCCGGCGCTGGTGGCCCGACCGGCGCTGGTCCTGGCCGCCCTGGCGGCCGCCTTCTTCGCCATCTCCCGCACCACCGGGTCGGGGTGGGTCACGGTCCTGCTGTGTGCGGTGCTGGCATGTCTGGTGGCCGCCACCGTGTGGCCCTTCGTGGTCCTGCGCCGGGCCGACCTGACCGTCACCGGCCCCGGGGACGGGACCGTGGGGCACCCCCTGTCGATGGTGCTGGCCGTCCGGTCCGGCACCGGTCTCAGAGTCCGCAGCCTGGAGCCGCTCAGCGAGTGGTCGAGCGCCGACGCGCCGGCCGCGGGGGAGCTGACGGCCGAACCGGCCCGGAGGGGCGTCCTCGGCGCCGTCATGGTCGAGGTGAGGACCGCCACCCCGCTGGGACTGTTCTGGTGGCGGCGTGTGGTGCGGGCCCCGCTCGGCGTTCCCCTGGAGGTCGGTCCCCGACGCATCGCGGCCTCGCTCGAGGAGCTGGCCGCGGCGGGGCCCTCCGCCCTGGTCGAGACCCTGGGCGCCCGGGCCGGGCACGACACGGTGAGGAGCGTGCGTACCTACCAGCCCGGCGATCCGGCCCGGCTGGTGCACTGGCCCGCCACGGCCCGCTGGGGTGAGGTGATGGTGCGGGAGCTGGAGGACCCCGAGGTCTCGCGGCTGGCCGTGGTGGTGGACATGCGGGTGGGCGGCGAGCGAGCCGAGACGGCGGCGTCTCGCGCCGCCGGGATGGCCGAAGCGGCGCTGGCCCAGGGTCTCGCCGTGTGGCTGCTGACGTCCGAGCGGGGCGGGGGGGTGGTGGG
>JALYHE010000145.1 GCA_030776705.1 Actinomycetota bacterium
CACGTCCCCCGGCCCGGGGCCGCGCTCTGCGGTGTCGTCCCCGTCCGGGAGCACCGTGAGGCCGACCAGCCCCAGAAGCAGAATTACTACAAGGCCCAGGGCCAGCCACGGGACCAGCCTGCCGCCCTCGTCGTCGAACCGCCGCATGGCGGCCTCCTTCCTCAACCCCCCGGTTGGCGCTCGGGTGTCGAGAAGGTGGTCCGAACGCGGAGCGTAACCTAGGCCCCACTAATAAAGGCCGCAAGCAATTACTTGAGATTTGCCATCTTTTACTGACTTCTGGCACCAGGGAGGTGCCCAGCTCGGGCCGCTCCTTGGTGCCAGGAGCCGGGGAGGGGGGCTAGCCGGGGCAGGACTCCTTGTAGACCTTCACCCGGCTGCGACCGTCGCCCAACGTGCCCGTGCTCCCGGTGGCCCCGAGGTGCACCTTGTGGTGGTACCGGTGGTAGCCGCCGTGACCTGGGGCGATGGCGGTCTGCCCTCGAGCGACCTGGTGGCACCTGCCGTTGGGGGTGACGACGTAGTGGTCGTGCTCGGCCTCGGCCGGACCAGCCATCAGGGTGACGGCGCCCGCCGCCGCTGCCAGCCCCGCGACGATTCTCCGACGACTCATGCTTGTCCCTCCCGTCCAGCCGGCCACATGCCCACACCGGCGCGCCATACGTTGTCTGCTTGGCGCCCGACGCTAACGGCGGTCACTCCAGCGCGTCCAGCGCAGCCCCGACGGGACCCGGAGCCCGAGAGGGGACTCGAACCCCTGACCTACGCATTACGAGTGCGTTGCTCTGCCGGCTGAGCTACTCGGGCGGAGAGATGGAGTATGCCAGCCGGTCCCTACGCCCAGGAACCGAGCGCGCCGCGCCTGGTCACCTCGACGACACGGCTCTGTGCTCCGGGCCGGCGGAGCCGAGGCGAGACAGCCGAACGAAGAGGGCCTGCAGGAGAAGCGCCTCGTTGGGGTTGTGCACGAGGGACTCGTTGGCCTCGGCGGTGGCGTCCAGGGCGGCCAGGCACTCACCTGCGTCGGCTCCGGCGGCCAGTCCGTCGCGGTAGGTGCCGGCGAGGGTGGTCAGCCCGAACCGGAGCTCGTCCAGGCGCAGGCGGCGCTGCTCCCGGCGGTGGCGGACCTCCACGTCCCGCCGCGAGCCGGTTCGCTCAGCGTGGAGAGCGGCCCCTTCGACGGCCTCGGTCAGCTCGGCCGCCTGGCGCTGCCTGAGCGGCTCGAGCACCGTCTCGACCCGCTCCAGCAGGTCGTCGACCACCTTGGCGACGGCCGACCCGGTGCCGTCGAGGCGGCCGGGCGCCGCCAGCCACGCCGCCCGGCGGGCGCCGAACCCCGGGTCCGAGGCCAGGAGGCGTGCCCGGTCCAGGCGCCCGCCAGCTGCCTCGGCCGCCTCCGCGGCAGGGGAGGGCTCCACGCCCTCGCCCACCAGCGCCTCCACGATGCGACCGGTGGGCACGGGTGACAGCTCGACGCGTACGCAGCGACTGGCGATGGTCACCAGCTCGGGGGGCACCTGATCGGCCAGCACCACGAAGACCGTGGTGGGCGGCGGCTCCTCGATGGCCTTGAGGAGCGCCGGAGCGGCGTCTCGGACCAGGTGGAAGTCCACCAGCACCATCACCTTGCGCCTGCCCTCCACGGGACTGAGCGAGGCCAGGCGCCCGATCTCCCGGGCGTCGTCGACGGTGATGAAGGGCCCGGCCCGCTCCCTCACCACCACGTCCGGATGTGCCCCGCCGAGAGCACGGCGGCAGTGGTCGCAGCGACCGCACCCGCCCTCCGGGCACAGCAGGTCGGCGGCGAAGGCGCGGGCCAGCTCCCGGTGCCCCGTCCCGGCCGGGCCCACGAGGAGGTAGGCGTGCACGGGGTCCCGGGCGGCGGCGCGGAGTTGAGCCACAGCTCGCTCCTGGCCCACCACGTCGGCGTAGAGGTCGCTCACCCGCCGCCGTCCTGGAGGGCGTCCCACACCCGGTCTGCCACCTCCTCCACCGTTCCCGTCCCGTCGACCACCCGCCAGCGCTCGGGCTCCTGGGCGGCCAGCTCGCGGTAGCCGTCGGCCACCCGCTGGTGGAAGGCCCGCTCTTCGTGCTCGAAGCGGTCGGAGGCCTGCCGTCGTTGGCGCGCCACCCGCTCCGGGACCTCCACGAGCACCACCACGTCAGGCCACAGTCCGCCGGTGGCCCACGCCGACAGGTGGCGGACCTCGTCGAGCGGCAGCCCCCGGCCTCTGCCCTGGTAGGCCAGGGAGGAGTGCGAGAAGCGGTCGGTCACCACGTCCCGACCGGCCGCCAGGGCGGGGCGGACCACCTCGGCGACGTGCTGAGCGCGGTCCGCGGCCATGAGGAGAGCCTCGGCTCGGGCGTCGAGGCCCGTGAGGTGGGGGTCCAGCACGAGGGAGCGGATGTGCTCCCCAAGCGCCGTGCCGCCCGGCTCCCGGGTGAGGACGGCGCCCAACCGGCGGGCAAGGATGGCGGCCTGCGTGGTCTTGCCCGAGGCCTCCCTTCCCTCCAGGGCGATCAGGCGGCCGCTCACGCCGGGGACCGGGCTCGCAACGAGCGCGAGGCCAACACGCCGGCCACCACGATGATGATCCCCCCGAGCCACAGCGTCAGGCGGACGCCGGGGAGGTCGACGGGTATCTCCCAGAGGGTGACCGAGCCGTCGACGAGCCGGTCCGAGAGCCCGTCCAGCACCGACGACAGCAGGGGGGCCACCGCGAAGGCCAGCAGGAGGCAGAACCTGACCAGCGTGTAGAGGGTGGAGAAGATACGGCCCCGCAGCTCGTCGGCGACGTTGGCCTGGATGATGGTGAAGCCCAGGATGTACACCGACCCGGCACACAGGCCCAGGACGGCGACGAAGGCCAGCGCCGGCGGGAGGCTGGACACGGACGCGCCGAGCAGCTGGCACGCTCCCGCCCCCAGCACCGAGTAGACGAAGATGCGCTCGTGGGGGAGCCTGCGCTGCAGGAAGGACAGGGTAATGATCCCGGCCGCCACCCCCATGCCGAGGGCGGTGAGAAGGAAGCCAAAACCGGCGCTACCGCCGCCCAGCACTTCCTTGGACATCACCGGGCCGAGCGGGACGAGCATCCCGCCGCCGACCAGGCCGGTGCTGATGCCGAGCAGGACGGCCCGAACCACCGCGCTCTGGCCGATGAACCGGAAGCCCTCGCCCACGTCTCGGAACGTCTCCTTGAAGACGGCGCGGGGGCCGTCCCGGGCCTCCCCTTGGTGACGCGGAAGGTGCAAGGTGGAGATGATCCTGGCCGACACGAAGAAGGTGACCACGTCGAAGTAGATGGCGAGCGACTCCTGGTTTAGCCGCAGGCTCTGGAGGGCGTCATAGCCGGAGAGCCACGTGGCGCTGGCGGCCAGCACGGCGAAGAGGGCGGACCCGACGGGGAAGGTGCCGTACGCCGCCACCAGGGACAGGGAGTTGGCGTTGGCCAGGAACTCCTTGCGGACCAGGTTGGGGACCGACGCCTCCTTGGCCGGCGCCCACATCAGCGTGAGGATCTCGAGCAGCAAGGAGGCCAGGAACAGCCCTGGCACCGTGTCGACGAAGGCAAGCGAGGCCAGCACCAGCCCTCTTCCTACGTCGCACACCACCATCACCCGCTTGCGGTCCCACCGGTCCACGAACACACCGGCGGCGGGGGCGAGGAAGAAGCCGGGAAGGAGCCGGGCCGACAGCACGAGGCTGATGGCGGCTTCGGGAGAAGATCCCCCTACCCGGGCCGCGATGGCGGTGATGGCGATGAAGCCGATCCAGTCGCCCAGCGACGACACCACCTGGGCCAGCCACAGGCGGAAGAACGACGGTGAGCCGAACAGGCGGAGGACGGAGGGCGCCTCGGGCCGGCGGGCCTTTGCCTTCCGGCGCAACCGCGGCGCCGGGATCTCGGCCGTGGGCGAGCTGCCCGTCTCTTCCTCGTCGGGCCGGGAGTCAGGTGGGGAGGGATCCGCCACGGTTTAGCGGCTGGTTCCCTTTCCGAGGGCGGGGCAAGGAAACGAGGCCGGCGCACGGGCCGGAAGGCCCGGCCCGTGCGCCCGAGGGACGACAGCGAGCTCGGGGGGAGAGGTCAACCAGAGCGAGTGGTCGGCCACCAGGCCGACCCTACCCGGCGCCGCTCGGCCAGGCGAGACGCGCCGTGCCGCCAACCGCTCAGCCCGGACGGCCCCCCCTGGCGTTGGCCCTGGCCACCCTCTGGGCCGCTCTCGGAGCGGCCTTCTTGGCTGGCCTGGCGGCGGTCCTGACCGACTTCTTGGCCGCCTTCTTGGCGACCTTCTTGGCCGCCTTCTTGGCGACCTTCCGGGCGGTGGTCCCGGCCGTCCTCTTGGTGGCCCTGCTGGTGGCCTTCTTGGTGGCCTTCTTGGTGGCTTTCTTGGTGGCTTTCCTGGCGGTCTTCTTGGCGGCCTTCCCGGCGGTCTTCCTGGCCGCCTTGGCCCGCCTTCCCCCCTTGGCCGTCGGCGCCGCCGCCGACCTGGCCCGCTTGGCAGCCAGCAACTCGGCGGCCTGCTCGGCGCTGAGGCTGTCGGGGGTGACCGATCTGGGAAGGCTGGCGTTGACCTGGCCGTCGGTGACGTAGGCCCCGAAGCGACCGTGCTTCACCACCATCTGGGCACCGGAGGACGGGTCCGGGCCCAGCTCGCGCACCGGGGTGGTGGCGCCTCGTGACTGCCAGCGCTTCGGCTGCGAGAAGACGTGCATTGCCTCCTCGAGGGTGACGGTGAAGACCTGGTCCTCGGACTGCAAGCTGCGGGTGTCGGGTCCCTTCTTGACGTAGGGGCCGTACCGGCCGATGTGGGCGATCACCTCCTCGCCCGACTCCGGGTCCGTGCCCAGCAGGCGCGGGAGGGAGAGCAGCCTGCAGGCCTCGTCCAGGGTCAAGGTCTCGAGGGACATCGACTTGAGCAGCGACACCCTGTGCGGCTTGCCGGCCCGCTTGGAGCCGTTCGGCTGTGACCTGCTCGTCGCTGCCCCTCCCGAGATCGGGTCCTCCTGGTGACCGAGCTGCACGTAGGGCCCGTACCGGCCGGCGCGCACGAGCACCGGCAGCCCGGTCTCGGGGTGCATGCCCAGGGTGCGGTCCTCGCTCGGCGCCTCCAACAGCTCGACGGCCCGCTCCACGGTCAGCTCGTCGGGAGCCAGGTCGTCGGGCACAGACGCCCGGTCGTCGCCGCGCTGGACGTAGGGCCCGTACCGGCCCACCCGGACGACGAGCTCCCGCCCCTCGTCGTCGGTGCCGATCGGGATGGAGTTGACCTCGCGGGCGTCGATCTCGCCCAGGTGCTCGGACACGAGTGGCCGGAGTCCCGGCGTGCCGTTCCCGAAGTAGAAGCGGGTCAGCCACGGGACGGCTTCCTCCTGGCCGGTAGCGATGGCGTCCAGGTCGTCCTCCATGCTGGCCGTGAACCCGTAGTCCACGAGCTCGCCGAAGTAGCGCTCGAGCAACCCCACCACGGCGAAGGCCACGAACGACGGGACCAGGGCACTGCCCTTCTTCCAGACGTAGCCCCGGTTCTGGATGGTGGCGATGATCGAGGCGTACGTGGACGGCCGCCCCACGCCCTTCTCCTCGAGGGCCTTGACCAGCGACGCCTCGGTATAGCGAGCCGGCGGCTTGGTGGCATGGGCCTGGGCCTCGAAGCCCACGGCGTCGACAGCGTCGCCCTCCGACAGGGCCGGCATGCGCCGCTCCTGGTCGGCCGCCTGCCCCTCGACGTCGTCGGCCCCTTCCTCGTAGGCCCGGCGGAAGCCCTGGAAGGTGATGACCGTGCCGCCGGTGGAGAACTCGACATCCTCTCCGGCCGAAGAGGCGCCCGCGATCCTGACGGTGAGGGTGTGGCCGGTGGCGTCCTTCATCTGCGACGCCACGGTGCGGCGCCAAATCAGGTCGTAGAGGAGAGCCTCGTCCCGGCCCAGCTGGCCCGCCAGCTCGGCGGGGTGGCGGAAGGCGTCACCGGCGGGGCGGATGGCCTCGTGCGCCTCCTGGGCGTTCTTCACCTTCCGCTGGTAGGTGCGGGGGGCGCTGGGCACGTGCTCGGCCCCGTAGAGCCGCGCCGCCTCGTTCCTCGCCGCCGCCAGGGCCGTCTCCGACAGCGTCGTGGAATCCGTGCGCATGTAGGTGATGTGGCCGTTCTCGTATAGCCGCTGGGCCGCCTGCATGGTCCGCTGGGCCGAGAAGCGCAGCTTGCTCCCCGCCGCCTGCTGGAGCGTCGAGGTGATGAAGGGCGGCCGGGGCCGGTCTGTGTAGGGCCTCTGCTCGACGGACCGGACCGCGAAGTCGCTGTCGGCCAGGCGGTCCGACAGGCCGCGGGCCGAGGCCTCGTCAAGGACGACGACGTCCGCACCCGGCCTCACCTGGCCCTCTTCGTCGAAGCTCTTGGCGTCGGCCAAGCGCCGACCGTCGACCTCCGACAGCACGGCCGAGAAGGCGGTGGCCTCCCTGGCGAAGGTGGCCTCCAGGCCCCACCAGTTGGCCGGACGGAAGCGCATGCGAGCCCGCTCCCGCTCCACCAGCATCCGCGTGGCCACGCTCTGGACCCGCCCCGCCGACAGTCGCGGCATGACCTTCTTCCACAACACCGGGGACACCTCGTAGCCGTAGAGACGATCGAGGATGCGGCGGGCCTCCTGGGCGTCGACCAGCCTGCGGTCGAGGTCCCGCCACTCCTCGACGGCTCGCTCGATGGCGGGCCGGGTGATCTCGTGGAAGACCATGCGCTTCACCGGCACCCGTGGCGAGAGGACCTCCAGCAGGTGCCAGGCGATCGACTCCCCCTCTCGATCCTCGTCGGTCGCCAGGTAGACCTCGCTGGCGTCCCGGACGAGGGCCTTGAGCTTGTTGACCTGGTCACGCTTCTCCCGAGCCACCACGTAGAGGGGCTTGAACCCGTTGTCCACGTCTACGCCCAGCCGGGCCCAAGGCTCGCCCTTGAGGGCGCCCGGCACGTCGGCGGCGTTGCGGGGGAGGTCCCGTATGTGCCCGATGGAGGACTCAACCAGGAAGTCGGGGCCCAGGAACCCGGCGATGGTCTTGGCCTTGGCGGGTGACTCGACGATCACGAGGGGCTTGCTCATCTCTTTTTCGAGCGTGGGCGGACACGGTGTCGTCTGTCAACCCTCTGCGTCACGGCGCCGCGTCTAGCCTCCCCGTGCCGTGGACCTGCTTCACCCGGACAAGCTCATCGAGACCTTCGGCACCATCGGGATCATCCTGATCGTCTTCGCCGAGTCCGGGCTGTTCTTCGGCTTCTTCCTTCCGGGCGACTCGCTCCTGGTGACAGCTGGCGTCTTCGCGGCCAGGGGGGACCTGACCCTGCCGGTCGTGGTGGTGGGTGTCTTCCTGGCCGCCGTCGCCGGGGACCAGGTGGGCTATGCCTTCGGTCGGCGGGTGGGGCCCGCCCTCTTCCGACGACCCGACTCGCGCTTCTTCAAGCAGGAGCACGTGGAGACCGCTCGGCGCTACTTCGCCGAGCACGGCCCCAAGACCATCGTGCTGGCCCGCTTCGTCCCGTTCGTGCGCACCTTCGCCCCCATCGTCGCCGGGGTGGGGCGCATGCACTACCCCACCTTCGTCAGCTTCAATGTGGTGGGCGGCCTGCTGTGGGGCGTGGGCGTCACCATGGTGGGCTTCCTGCTCGGGGAGGCCTTCAACGTCGATCGTTACCTCCTGCCGATCATCGCCCTCATCGTGGCCGCCTCGCTGGTGCCGGTGGCCAGGGAAGCCCTGAAGGCCCGCCGGGCGCGGTGAGGGCCCGGCCCCGGGTCGGCCAGGAGCCCGGGGTCAGCGAGAGCGCAGCCGGGAGGTGACTTCCTCGGGCTGGTCTCCGAGCCCCACGTCCTCGTTGGGCCGGCGGGGGGACCCGTCTGCGAGGGCGTCTCGGTCGGGGACGGGCTCGCCGGTCTCGACCTGCGCCGCCGAGCCCTCGTCCAGGCCCGGTCGGTGGCGCTTCGAGTAGGCGATGGCGGCAGCCAGGACCAGCAGGGACAGGCCCGCCACCGAGAAGCGCACGGCGTCGTTGTCCCGGAACTGCACGACGGCGGGCAGGATCAGCAGCGACACCAGGTTCATCACCTTGATCAGGGGGTTCAGGGCGGGACCGGCCGTGTCCTTGAACGGGTCCCCGACGGTGTCGCCGATGACGGCCGCCTTGTGGGCTTCGGAGCCCTTGCCCCCTTCGTGGCCGTCCTCGATGTACTTCTTGGCGTTGTCCCAGGCCCCACCGGCGTTGGACAAGAAGTTGGCCATGAGCTGGCCGGTGAGGATCACCGCGGCCAGGAAGGCGCCCAAGGCGTAGTAGTTGATGCCGAACCCGATGATCACCGGGGCCAGCACGGCGAGCAGGGCCGGGGTGGCCAGCTCCCGCAGCGAGGCCGACGTGCAGATGTCGATGACCCGGCCGTAGTCGGGCCGGTCCTCGCCCTCCATGATCCGCTTCTTCCGGAACTGGCGGCGTACCTCCTGGCCCACCACGGCCGCCGCGCGGCCCACGGCCCGGATGGCCAGGGAGCTGAAGAGGAACGCCACCGACCCGCCGATGAGCAGGCCGATGAACGTCTTGGGGTCGGC
>JALYHE010000146.1 GCA_030776705.1 Actinomycetota bacterium
GCCAGCGCCGCGCACATGCCGCCCTGGGCCGCGCCGGTGTGGGAGCGGGTGGGGTACAGCTTGGTGATCACCGCGGTGCGGCACTTGCCGGCGACCTCGATGGCGGCCCGCAGGCCCGCACCCCCCGCACCCACGATGACGGCGTCGTAGCTGTGGCGGTGGACCTCCATCGCCACGACAGTACGCTCCCTCCGTGACCTCCCGACCGGCGACCATCGGCCAGCTCCGCGACTCGGGCTGGCGATCCACGCCCGTGAAGGAAGAGGTGCGGCGCAACACCGCTGCCCGCCTGGCCCAGGGGCGACCCCTCCTGAAAGGGGTGTTGGGATACGACGAGACGGTCCTTCCCCAGCTCCAGAACGCCCTGCTGGCCGGGCACGACGTCATCTTCCTGGGGGAGAGGGGGCAGGCCAAGACCCGCATCATCCGCTCGCTGACGGGGCTGCTCGACGAGTGGGTGCCGGTGGTGGCCGGCTCCGAGGTCAACGACGACCCCTACCACCCCATCTCCCGCTACGCCCGGGACCTGGTGGTGGAGCGGGGCGACGAGACCCCGGTCGAGTGGATCGGCCGGGACCAACGCTTCGGGGAGAAGCTGGCCACCCCCGACACCTCCGTGGCCGACCTCATCGGCGAGGTCGACCCCATCCGCGTGGCCGAGGGCCGCTACCTCTCCGACGAGCTGACCCTGCACTACGGCCTGCTGCCTCGCACCAACCGGGGGGTCTTCGCCGTCAACGAGCTTCCCGACCTGGCCGAGCGCATACAGGTCGGCCTGCTCAACGTGCTCGAGGAGCGCGACGTCCAGGTCCGGGGCTACAAGGTCCGCCTGCCCCTCGACGTCATGCTCGTGGCCTCGGCCAACCCGGAGGACTACACCAACCGAGGCCGGATCATCACCCCGTTGAAGGACCGGTTCGGCGCCCAGGTCCGCACCCACTACCCGCTCGACGTGGCCACCGAGCTCGACGTGGTGACGCAGGAGTCGACGCCCCTCGACGTCCCAGGTCTGCGGGTGGGGGTCCCGGACTTCATGAGCGAGATCGTGGGGACGCTCACCCATCTGGCCCGGGCCAGCTCGCACGTCAACCAGCGCTCTGGCGTGTCGGTGCGCCTGAGCATCACCAACCACGAGACGCTGGTGGCCAACGCGGCCCGGCGAGCTCTGCGCCTGGGCGAGAAGGACGCCGTCCCGAGGATCAGCGACCTGGCCGCCCTGGCCTCGTCCACCCTGGGCAAGGTGGAGCTCGAGCCGCTCGAGGAGGGCCGGGAGCAGCACATCGTGGAGCGACTGGTGAGCTCGGCGGTGCTCACCGTGTTCAAACAGCGCTGCTCGGTGGTCCAGCTGGCCGACGTGGTGCTCGGCTTCGGCGAGGGGACCGTCGTGCACGTCGGCGAGGACGTGCCCTCCTCCGCCTACGCCGACGTCCTGGGCGCCGTGCCCGCCCTGCGGGCGCCGGTGATGGAGCTGGCCGGAAGCGAGACCCCTGCCGCCGTGGCCAGCGCCACCGAGCTCGTGCTCGAGGGCCTCCACCTGTCCAAGCGGCTCAACAAGGAGGCCGTGTCCGGGCGGAGCGTGTACCGAGGGCGCTGAGCCCTCTCAGCTCGTGCTAGCACCACCTCCAGGACACATGTTGGCCGTCTTCTGGCCGCGGTCCGCAGGCGCGACAGTCACCTCATGGGAAACGGGCTCAGCTACGGAGCCGAGGTGGGGACACGGGGGTGCTTGCGATGCTGCAGCTGACGAAGATCGCTCGAGAAGCCGAGACGGGAGCCAGCGGTCCTTTCGAAGCCGTACACGCCTTCTGGCTGGCCGGCATGAGCTGCGACGGCTGCACCATCGCCCTCACCGGAGCGACGGCCCCGAGCCTGGAGCAGCTCCTGGGCGGACTCCTGCCGGGCTGCCCTCGCCTGGTCCTCCACCACCCGATGCTCTCGGAGAGCGGCCAGTTCGTGCGGGACTTCACCCGGGCCGCCGAGGGCACGCTGGGGGCGCCCTACGTGGTGGTCTACGAGGGCTCGGTGGCAGACGAGCGGATCGCCGGCGCCACCAGCGGTTGCTGGTCGGCCCTGGGCGTGGAGCTGGCCGACGGCCGGGAGCGCTCGGTGCCTACCGCCGAGTGGTTGAAGCGCCTGGCGCCCGGTGCGGCCGCTGTCGTGTCCATCGGCACGTGCGCCACCAAAGGAGGTTTTCCCGCCTCGGCCGGCAACGTCACCGGCGCCATGAGCGTCACCGCCTTCTTGGGCGAGGGCTACGTCAGCACCCTCGGCTTCCCGGTCGTCAACGTCCATGGCTGCCCGCCCGTGGGCAACACCTTCACCACGACCGTCGCGGCCATCCTCCTGGGGCTGGGAGGCTTCGCCCCGCTTCCCGCCTTCGACGAGAAGGGCCAGCCCGTCCAGGACTCGCTCCGGGCCGTCTCAGAGCTGGTCGACGAGCTCTGTGCTCCCACCGGCGAGGACGAGCGGCTGCTCCGGGTCCCGGACGAGTGGAGGGCGGATTCTGACGAGCTACGGTCACGACGGGAGGAGGGCCACGGGGTCGCGGCTGCGGCCGTCCTGCTCGAACAGCCGGAGTAGGCATGTGCTTCAAGAACCTGCCCATCGAGTTCGACGCCGCGGGCCGGGCCCGACTGGCTGACGACCGGCCCGACCCGTACGCCTACCGGACCGAGCCGCTCGACGAGCAGGTGGGCACCCTCACCGAGCTGGCTGCTCGCAACGGGCACCTCAAGACGGTCGACTTCGACCCGGTCACCCGCGTGGCGGGGGCGCTGGCCTTCCACAGCGTCGTCGACCTCCACGCCGGTCGGGTCGTGGAGGCGAACTGCGTGGCCACCATGTTCCGCGGCTACGAGGTGCTCCTGAAGGGGCGCAAGCCCAGCACGGCCATCACGGTGAGCAGCCGGGCCTGCGGCGTCTGCGGCGGCGTGCACGCCGCGGCCGCCTCCCTGCTCATCGAGATGGCCTTCGGCGTCCAGCCTCCGCCACTGGGAACGCTCACCCGGAACCTGCTCAACGCCCTCGAGTTCCTCTACGACAACACGATGCACCTGTTCCTGCTGGCCGGCCCCGACTACTCGCAATCCGTGATCGAGGAGACCAACCCGTCGGTCTGGGCAAGGGCCAGGAAGACGCCGGCTCCCAGCTCGGGAGTGCACGGCTACCGCACCATCGCCGCCATCATGACCGATCTCGACCCGCTGACCGGGAAGCTGTACCTCGAGGCCCTGGGCAAGACCCGCGTGGCGCGCGACGCCTACATCGTCGTCGGGAAGCAGTACCCGCATCCCACGACAGTCGTCCCCGGCGGCATCAGGTCGGGGGTAGACGCCGCCGCCTTCGACGCCATCCACGAGAAGCTGAGGGAGTTCTTCGACTATTCGAAGAAGGTGGTCGCGGTCTGGGACGACCTGTGCGACTTCTTCTACGACTGCGACCCGCGCTACAAGCAGGTCGGCATGCGGCCGGCGACCATGATCGACCTGGGCATGTGGGACGACCCGCATGCCTACGACGCCTCCTACGAGCACAGCCCCGAGTGGGGCGCGCGGCGCTGGGCCACCCCCGGCGCCATCGTCGACGGCGAGGTCGTAACGACCAACCTGCAGGCTCTCAACATCGGCACCGAGGAGTTCGGCGAGCACTCCTACTACGACACGTGGGACGGCTCCCTCTTCACCAGCGACCCGGCCGGCAACCCCCTCAGCTCCAACCACCCCTGGAACATGGAGACCAAGCCCAAGCCCACAGGCCAGAGCTGGCGCGAGAAGTACTCATGGTGCACCGCGCCCCGCTGGGACCGACAGGTCATGGAGGCGGAGTGCACGGCACGGCTCTGGAACACGGCGGCGGGAGGCGCCTTCTCCCGCCCTCGCCTCATCGAGCCCACCGGCGCCGGCCTCAGGCTGGACATGCCCGCAGACGGCCTGCCCGCCACGGAGCTGGAGTGGCGGGTACCGGACGTGTGGAACGCCTTCGAGCGCAACCGGGGCCGTGCCTACTGTGTCGCCTACACCACGCTGGTGGCTCTGGACAACTGGCTCCTCGGCCGCGAGCTGCTGGAGAAGGGAGTGACGGAGGTCAACACTTCCTTCAAGGCGCCGGCCAAGGGCACACAGGTGGGCGCCGGCTTTTGGGGGGCGGGCCGGGGGTACCTGAGCCACCACGGCGTCATCGAGGACGGCCTGCTCACGAACTACCAGATCATCACCTCGTCGACCTGGAACGCGAGCCCCAGGGACCCGTGGGGCAACGCAGGGCCCTACGAGGAGGCCATCCTCAACACGCCCCTGCTGGAGGAGTTCTCCGGCCCCGACGAGTACAAGGGCATCGACATCCTGCGGGCCCTACGCAGCTTCGATCCGTGCATGCCCTGCGCCACGCACATCCACGTCCATCGCTCGGAGCGGGTGGTCCGGCGGGAGGTCACGACGTGCGCGTGCGGCTCGGACCGGTGAAGGGCCGGTCGCCTCGGGCGCCCTCGCCGCCCTACCGGTGAGGATCGCGGCGGGAGCTTACGATCGGGGTGATGCGGCGCTTCGGCTACTCCCGCTGGGACGGCAGCCAGGCCGGCTTCGAGCTGGACGCCGACGGCGTCCTCTCCGAGATCACCGACGACGTGCTCTACCACGGGGACCTCGACGCCGCCCTGCGCCGGGTGCTGCGCTCGGGGCTCCCCGACCACGACGTGGCCGGCGTACGCCAAGTCCTGGAGGAGCTGCGCCGGCGCCGGACGGAGGAGCTCAAGCGCCACGATCTCGGCGGGCCGTACCAGGACGTGGCCCGCAAGCTGCGGGAGGTGGTCGACGAGGAGCGCCAGGCCCTCGACCAACTGGTCGAGGAGTCCCGCCGGTCGGGTGACCCCCGCCGCCGGGAGGTCACAGAGGAGGCCGCGGCCGAGCGCCGCCTGACCCTCGACCTCCTGCCTCCCGACCTGGCCGGGCGGCTGCGGGCGCTCGAGGGCTACGACTTCGCCTCCGACGAGGCCCGACGGCGGTTCGAGGCGCTGTTGGACGAGCTCCGCCAGGAGGTCCTCCAGAGCCAGTTCAACCGCATGGCCGGCGCCCTGTCCGACATGAGCCCGGAGCAGCTCCAGCGGCTGAAGGACATGGTCGACGCCTTGAACCGGCTCATCGAGATGCGCCAGGCGGGCCAGGACACCGACGAGGAGTTCGAGCGCTTCATGCAGCGCCACGGGGACTTCTTACCGGACAGGCCCCGGTCACTCGAGGAGCTGCTCGAGCAGATGGCGGGCCAGATGGCGGCGGCCCAGGCCATGTACGCCTCCATGACGGCCGAGCAGCGATCCCAGCTCCAGGCCCTGGCCGACCACCTCCTCGACGACATGGACCTGCGCTGGCAGCTCGACCGGCTGGGCCACAACTTGCGCAACGCAGTGCCGGGGGCCGGGTGGGAGCGACAGCATTCCTTCGGCGGGCAGGGCCCACTCGGCCTGGCCGAGGCGGCCGGCGTCTTCGACCGTCTGGGGGAGCTCGACGCGCTGGAGAGCATCCTGCGGTCGGCGACCAACCCGGGGGCGCTGGCCGAGGTCGACGTGGAGCGGGCCCGCCAGCTCCTGGGGGAGGACGCGGCCCGCTCCCTGGACCGCCTGGCCGAGCTGGGCAGGCTGCTCTCCGAGGCGGGGCTGGTGGAGCAGCGGGAGGGGCGTCTCGAGCTCACTCCCAAGGGGCTGCGGCGGATCGGCCACAACGCCCTCTCCGACCTGTTCACCAGGCTGGCCCGGGACCGCCTGGGCCGCCACCAGGTCGAGGCCGGCGGGATCGGCCACGAGCGGTCCTACGACACCAAGCCCTACGAGTTCGGTGACCCGTTCAACCTCAACATCGAGCGCACGGTGGGCAACGCGGTGGCGGCCCGGGGCGGAGGCACTCCCGTCCGCCTGCTCCCCGACGACTTCGAGGTGGAGCGGACCGAGGCCCTCACCCGCACCGCCACCGTGCTCATGGTCGACCTCTCGCTGTCCATGCCCATGCGGGACAACTTCCTGGCCGCCAAGAAGGTGGCCATGGCCCTGCACTCGCTCATCTCCACCCGCTACCCGAGGGACTACCTGGGCATCGTCGGCTTCAGCGAGCTGGCCCGCGAGATGACGCCCCGGGAGCTGCCCCAGGTGTCGTGGGACTTCGTGTACGGCACCAACATGCAGCACGGCCTCGCGCTCAGCCGTCGTCTCCTGGCCGGCCAGGGCGGCACCCGGCAGGTCATCATGATCACCGACGGCGAGCCCACCGCCCACCTACGAGCCGACGGGGAGGTCTTCTTCCACTATCCGCCGGCGAGGGAGACGGTGGACGCCACGCTGTCCGAGGTCGTCCGCTGCACCCGAGAGGGCGTCCGCATCAACACCTTCATGCTGGACGCCACCGCCTACCTCAAGTCGTTCGTGGAGAAGCTGACCCGGCTGAACCGGGGACGGGCGTTCTTCACCACGCCCGACACCCTGGGCGACTACGTGCTCGTCGACTTCCTGGAGCAGAAGCGGGCCCGTAGGGCGGCAGCCCTCTAACCCTTCCCGAGCTGTCGCTCGTAGAGCGCCAGCGTGTCCTCGTCGAAGGCCACCAGGCGCACGAGCTCCACCTGGGTGGGCGCCGACCGGATGGTCTCCACCGCCACGCTGGCCGCCTCCTCCTTCGGGTAGCCGTAGGCGCCGGTGGAGATGCTCGGGAATGCTACGGAGCGGGCGCCCAGCTCGTCGGCCACCTCCAGGCTGCGCCGGTAGCACGAGGCCAGCAGCTCCTCCTCCCCCCGATCCCCTCCGCGCCACCTGGGCCCTACCGTGTGGATGACCCAGCGGGCCGGCAGGCGGTAGCCGGACGTGGCCTTGGCGTCGCCGGTCTGGCAGCCGCCCAGCGTCCGGCACTCCTCGACCAGTTCGGGGCCGGCGGCGCGGTGGATGGCCCCATCGACCCCTCCTCCGCCCAGCAGCGACTGGTTGGCGGCGTTGACGATGGCGTCCACGTGCTCCTCGGTGATGTCTCCCCGGACCGCTTCGATGCGCACGGCCCAATTGTGCGCGCCATCCGGCGCTTGATCGCTCGACCCACCCATTTATCGCTGGTGATCAATCCCCCTCTTGCGCACACTGCCGCCAGCAGGCAGGATGACACCGTTGTAATTACACCGGTGGGAAGATCACCGGGCACGTGTTGGCGCGGGAGGTGCCATGAGGCGGTCCGAGGGGCTGCGGCCCAGTACCCACGACATGCTGGCCGAGCTGCTCGGCGACCTGTCCCCTCCGAGCTGGCAGCGCCAGGCCAACTGCATGGGCGTCGACCCCGACCTGTTCTTCCCCGAGCGGGGGGCATCCACCCGAGAGGCCAAGGAGGTGTGCCGGGGCTGCGTGGTCCGGGAGGACTGCCTCGAGTACGCCCTCGAGAACGGCGAGAAGTTCGGCATCTGGGGGGGCATGAGCGAGCGTGAGCGCCGCCGGATCCGCCGGGCCCGAGCCCTGGCCGGGAGGTCCCGAGGGGCGGCGTCAGCCTCCTGAGCCGAGGCCCGCCTGTTCCAGGCGGGCCTCGATGGTCCGGTCGGGGCCCAAGTCCAGCTCGTCCCAGCGCCAAGGGGGGACGGCTTGGAGCACCCGGGCCGGCAGCAGCCCCACCAGCTCGGCTCGGGCCACTGGCGCGTGCTCGGCCACGGCGTCGAAGGCGGCGTCGGGCCCGAGGGCAAGGGGGTCGACGAGGTTGCACGACACCTGGGCGTGCTCACCGACCCCGAGGCCCAGGGCACGGATCCCGGGCCCCCGCACGGCCGCCGCCACCTGGCGCGCCACGTCGAGCCCGGTGCCGGGACCCAGCCACAGGTTGTAGGCAACGAGGGGCCCCCTGGCGCCCACGGTGGTGGCGCCCGCCGTGGGGTGGGGGCGGTGGGGACCGGTGGAAGGGGCCAGCGACACGAAGGCCCGGCGGCGAACGTCGGGCAGGGACCGCTCCGGTCCGAAGAGGAAGCACGGCACGCCCAGCTCCTCGCCGGCCCAGCGGGCCAGCACGTCCCGAGCGGCCAGGGCGTCGTCCAGGGAGGACCCCTCGAGTGGCGTGAAGGGCACCACGTCGGCCGCTCCCATGCGTGGGTGCACGCCGGGCCCCGAGCGCACGTCGATGCGGGCCACGGCTGCGCTAACGACCTGGCGGGCTGCCCCCTCGACCCCGGGACCGGCCAGGGTCAGCACGCTGCGGTGGTGGTGGACGTCACTGTGCACGTCGAGCAGGTGAGGACCGGCGGCCCGTCGCAGGGCGCCGATCACCGAGCCCTCCCGGCCCTCGCTGACGTTGATGACGCACGCGAGCACGCCCCTAGGCTCGCGCGGTGGAGATCGGCCTGGCCCTGCCGCTGGACGCGTCGTGGAGCGTTGTGGTCGGCTGCGCTCGACGGGCCGAGTCGCTGGGCATGTCGTCGGTGTGGCTGTTCGAGCACGGAGCACCGGCCACGCCCCGCCTCGAGCCGCTCACCGCCCTGGCCGGCCTGTCCCGGGCCACCGCCGGGGTGCGCCTCGGCGCCTTCCTCGACGTGTCCCGCCGCCCGCCCGCGGTGGTGGCCAAGGCCCTGGCCACCACGGACCTGCTGAGCGGCGGCCGGATCACGATGGGGATGGGAGCAGGCCCGGCGGCCACGCCCCCGGAGGCGGCCGAACGGCTGGGCGAGGCGGCCCAAGTGGTGCGAGGCGCGTTCGCGGGAGGGCCGTTCACCTTCGAGGGCCGCCATCACCGTGTGTCTGGGCTGCGCTGCCGGCCGCTGCCCCTTCAGCGCCCGGCGCCGCCCGTCTGGCTGGGTGGGGGTCCGGCGGTCTTCGGCGTGGTCGCCCGCCACGGGGACGGCTGGGCTGCCCCCGGCTGGTCCGGTCCCGTCGACCATCACCTGGCGCTGGCGGCCGAGCTGGACCGGGCCTGCGAAGAGGCGGGCCGGGACCCGGCCGGCGTCAGCCGGAGCGTGTGCCGCAGCCTCCTGGTGGGTGAGAGCGGGCCCGACCTGCAGCGGCGCTGGGAGCAGGCTGCCCGGAGTCCTCCCGGCGCTCCCGGCCCCTCCAACCTCGAGGAGTACCGGCGAGGCCGCCTGGTGGGTACCCCGGGGCAGGTGGGCGAGCAGGTCGCGGCGTGGGCCGCGGCCGGGGTGGCGACGATCATCGTGGACCCCTGGGCGCTACCGTTGTCGGTGACGAGCGGCGACGACCTGGACCTGGTCGCGTCGGCAGTCTCGTCAGTACGCTAAGGAGCGCCATGGGAGGCATTGGAGCACCGGAACTCATCATCGTCCTCGCCGCCCTTCTCCTGCTGTTCGGAGCGCCGCGCCTGCCGAAGCTGGCCAAGGCGATCGGTCAGGCCTCGAAGGAGTTCAGGATCGGTGCGTCAGAGGGCCACAAGGACGAGGACGGCCCCAAGGGGGAAGACCGCCCCAAGGAGCTGGGTCGTGACGAGACCCAGAAGCCGGCCTCACCCAGCGCCAGCTAGCGCCCCCCGCCCGGAGTGCCCAGGCGCCACGGTCAGGGCACTTCGGCCAGCCGGGCGCTCTCGAGACGCCGGCGTCGGGCGATGCGGCGCCGCTCCCGCTCCGAGGCTCCGCCCCACACGCCGTGGGCTATGTGGTTGCGTAGGGCGTACTCGAGGCAGGGGGACTTGACCGGGCAGGTGGCGCATATGCGGCGGGCGACCTCCACCCCCGTGCCGTCGCTCGGGAAGAAGGTGGCCGGGGGCTCGTGACGGCAACTGCCGTCCTCCATCCAGTCCGCTCCGGTGACCTCCACGACCAGGTCTTCGGAGGAGGACGGCCTGGCGGATCACCTGACGTGCCATGCAACGACCGCACCACCGATAACTGCTGACGACCGCAAGACAGGAGGGACGTGGACGACTCTCGCTCGAGGGGCACGTGGCTGTGGGGGAGGCCCGGCCCAGACGAAACCCAGGACGACGCCACCGCGACGGGACCGGCCGCGGCCCCGCCACCGTCGGGGCCTCCGCTGGAGCCGCCGGCGGAGAGCCCCCCGACGTCGGCGCCGCCCACGTCAGTGACCGCCACCGCCCTGCCCGAGGCACCTCCCGGCCGGGGCTGGCCCCCCACCGCACCGGCCCCTCCGCCCACCCAGGGCGGAGGCCGGCGTTGGCTCGCCGTGGCCCTGGTGTCCGCCCTCATCGGGGCCCTGGCCGGGGGCGGCATCGCCGCCCTGGTGGCCGACGACGATCCGGGCTCGTCCGCGCCCCGGTTCTCCAACAACTCGAGCGCCATCGCCAGGCCTCAGGACGTCCAGGGCATCCTGGCCAAGGTGCAGCCCGGCGTGGTGTCCATCCGCACCGAAGCCTTCCAGGGGCAGGGCCTGTTCGACCTGGACCCGTCCCCCGTGCGTGGGGCCGGCACGGGCATGATCCTGTCGCCCAACGGGGAGATCCTCACCAACGCCCACGTGGTCGGAGGCGCCACGTCGGTCAAGGTCACGCTGGACGGTGAGACCCAGGCTCGCCAGGCCGACCTCTTGGGCGTCGACGCCCCTTCCGACGTCGCCATCATCAAGCTCAGGGAGCCCGGGCGGCTGCAGGGACGCACGGTGCAGCTGGGCTCCTCGCGGGACCTCAAGGTCGGCGACTCTGTGGTGGCCATTGGCAACGCGCTGTCCCTCCCGGGCGGGCCCACTGTGACCCAGGGCATCGTGTCCGCCCTCGACCGCGACCTGAGCGGCGGATCTCAGCAGCTCACGGGCCTCATCCAGACGGACGCCGCCATCAACCCGGGCAACTCGGGCGGTCCGCTGGTGAACTCCAGCGGCGAGGTTATCGGCATCAACACGGCCGTGATCCAGAGCACGGGACGGTCAGTGGCCCAGAACATCGGCTTCGCCATCGCCATCGACACGGTGAAGCCCCTCCTCGAGCGGCTGCGAAGGGGACAGTCTGGTGCTCCCCAGGGTTTCCTGGGCGTGAGCACGGTGACGCTCACGCCCGAGATCCGCCAGCGCTTCGGCTTCGCTGCCGAGAAGGGCGCCGTGGTCGCCGAGGTCGTGCCCGGCTCCCCGGCCGAGAACGCCGGCCTACGGGTCAACGACGTGGTCACCAGGATCGGCGACAAGACCATCGAGACCAACGCCGACCTCCAGTCCGCGGTGCGAGCCCTCAGCCCCGGCACCCGGGTCGAGATCCAGTGGAAGCGGGGCAATGAGGACCGGAAGGCCACCGTGGCCCTCGGGACCCGGCCCACCGGCGGCGGGTAGTGCAGCCCACCCCGGCCGACGAGGCCCAGCAGCCCCCGCGCGGCCACGTGAGGATCGTGTACCTCGGCCCGGTGGCCCCCCACTGGGACGTGCAGTCCGACTTCGGTGACCGCTCGCTGATCGAGGAGTTCCGCCAGCGGGCCCTGGCCAGGCTGGTGCTGCTGCCGCCCCACGACCCTCAGTTCCGCCGCAACCGGGAGCGGGTCACCCGGGACGCCGAGCGGGAGAACCTCATCCTCGAGTGGGACCTCGGCATCCCCGAGGAAGAGGACTCCGGCCAGCCCGCCTGAGCGGGCCGCGGCCATGGAGGACCAGGACACCGTCCGCGCCGCCGGAGGGATCGTGTGGCGGGAGCGGGACGCCGGTGACGTCGAGGTGCTGGTCGTGCACCGACCCCGCCACGACGACTGGACGCTCCCCAAGGGCAAGGCCGAACCCGGCGAGGACGACGAGTCCTGCGCCCTCCGGGAGGTCGAGGAGGAGACGGGGCTGCGCTGCGAGCTGGGCCGGCACCTGCTCGACGTCGAGTACCGCGACGACGAGGGACGCCCCAAGGTCGCCCGCTACTGGGAGATGCGCCCACTGAGCGGGAGCTTCTCCCCTCACGAGGAGGTGGACCAGGTGCGCTGGGTCCCCCTCGACGGCGCCGCGGAGGCGCTCTCCCACGACGGCGACGTCCGGGTGGCCGAGGCCCTTCGCCACGTCCACGGCTGAGGGGGCGGTCCACCGCTGGCGCCCGGCCTGCTCTTACAGTGGGACCGTGGTCGACGGGTTGAGCAGAGAGATGGTGGTCCTGGCCGCCGCCGGCGGGGTGGTGCTGGTCAGCCTGCTGGCGCTGGCCGTCTCCTCTCACCGCCGCCGGTCCGTGTCCCGGCGCCTCGCGGTGGTCCTGGCCCGCCTGGACGTGCCGGGCGCCGACGACGAGGGTGGCCGCGAGGACAGCATGAGTCGCCTCGAGCGCCTGGCCGAGTCGGCCGTCCTGCGGGTGGCGGAGGCGGAGGCCGCCGCCGAGCGCATGGCCGAGACGCTGAGGGAGCTCCCCTCAGCGGTGGTGATGAGCAACGAGCAGGGGGCGGTGGTCTACCGCAACGACGCGGCCGTGGCCCTGGCCGACGTCACCCCGGACAACCTGGAGGCCGAGGAGGCCATCTTCGAGGTCCTGGAGGCCGGTGTGCACGGTGAGCGGCGGTCCTGTGCCGTCGAGCTGATGGGGCCGCCGCAGCGGACCCTCGGCGTCTCGGGGCGGCCGCTCGACGACGGCAGGCGCACCATCGGTGCGGTGGCGGTGGTGGACGACCTCTCCGAGCGCCGGCGCTTCGAGACCGTTCGCCAGGACTTCGTGGACAACCTCACCGCTGAGCTCAAGACGCCGCTCGCCGCCCTGGGGCTGCTGGCCACCACGCTGGCGGCAGAGAAGGACCCCAAGCTTGTCCGCCGGCTAGCCGAGCGCCTTCGGGACGACGCCGTGCGGGCGGGCACGATCGTCGACGACATCTCCGAGTTCACCCGCATCAGCGCCGAGGCCACTCCCGAGCGCCAGTTGGTGCCGGTGCAGCTGGTGGTGGCCCAGGCGGTGGAGGAGACCCGCGCCTTGTCCAACCTTCGCAGCATCACGGTGGAGGTGGCCGAGGCCCCTCGTCGGGCGACGGTGGTCGGGAGCCGCCGCCAGCTGGTGTCGGCCGTCCGGAGGCTCTTGGAGAACGCGGTCACGTTCTCCGAGGAGGGCTCGGTGGTCCGGGTGGCGGTGCGGCGCGAGGGGGCATGGGTCGAGATCCAGGTGACGGACCATGGGCCGGGCATACCCGCCGCCGAGCTCGACCGCATCTTCGAGTCGTTCTACCGGGTCGCCCCCAACGGCTCCCGGGACAGTGCCGGCACCGGCCTCGGGCTGGCCATCGCCTCCCAGGTCGCCAGCGGCCACGGCGGCGACATCCAGTTGGCGTCGACGCCGGGCGAGGGCTCCACCTTCACCCTTCGCCTGCCGGTGCGCTCCGACGTGCGCCAGCGCAGGGCGCGCCTCAGGATCCGCCGCTCCCTCCAGCCGGTCAGCGACGCAGCAGGTTGAGCCGGGGGCCCCGGCGCCCACCTCGACGGTGGGGCAGCACGTCGTCGTGGGCCCTGACCCACCTCAGGGGCTGGGCGGGCTCGGACGTGCCCTGCTCGCTGCCGCCCTCGTCGACCTCGCTTCCGGGCTCCGCCCCGACGGGTGCCTCGGCCCGGGGTTGGGGCAGAGGAGCGTCGCGGCGCGGATCGGAGGCGTCGGGGTCCCCCATGGCCCGCTCCGCGGCGGGGGCGTCAGACGGGGGCCCGGGCGTCCAAGAGGCGAACACCTCGTCGAGGTGGGCCTCGTCGGACCACTCGGGACCGGCCGACGTGTCCAGGGCGCTGGCGGTGGGAGGGTCCCCGCGATGGTCGGCGGGGTGCTCGTCGGCGGGACGATCGTCCTCGCTCTGGTCCCCGCCCGGGGGGGCGGCGGTCTTCTCGGCGTCGTAGAGGTCACCGAGCAGCTTGGAGAGATCCATGCCTACCCATCGACCACGGGGCCCGGCGCCTTGAGCGCTCCCGATGCCTCCGAGGTGGGGGTGCGGCGCCCCCCGTAGCATCACGGCGTGCGGACCGACCCCGACCGGGGGAGCTGGCGCAGGCCGGCGTCCGAGGCCCCGCTCAGGCGGCCGCCTTCGCCGTTCTCCCGCCTGGCCACGGCCCACGCCCTGGCTGTGGCCGGAGACGCCCTGGTGACCACGGCCTTGGCCGGTTCGCTGTTCTTCGACATCTCGCCGACCGCGGCGCGAGGCCGAGTGGCGCTCTCCCTCCTGCTCACCATCGCCCCGTTCGCGGTGGTGGCTCCCTTCCTGGGACCGGTCATCGACCGGGTCCGGGGAGGTCGCCGGCTGATGGTCTTCCTGGCCGCCGCCGGCCGCGGCGTCACGGCCTGGCTGATGGCCCGGGTCCTCGACGGCCTATTGCTGTTCCCGGCCACCTTCGTGCTACTGGTGCTGTCCAAGACCCACTCCGTGGCCAAGAGCTCCCTGGTGCCCACGGTGGTCCGGTCCGAGGACGAGTTCGTGCGGGCCAACTCCAAGCTGGCCCTCGGAAGCGCCGTGATGGGCCTGGTGGCGGCGGTGCCCGCCGTCACCGTGCTCAAGCTGGCCGGGGCGGAATGGGTGGTGCGGCTGGCGGCCATGGTGTTCGCCGCGGCCGCCATCGCCTCCCTGCGCATCGTGCAGGTGCGGCCCGACGACCCCGCCACCCGGGACCTCGCCAGGGAGGAGCTGCGCGACGCCGGCATCCGGCTGGCCGCGGTCTGCATGGGGGTGCTCCGCGGGTCGGTCGGTTTCCTCACCTTCCTCGTCGCCTTCACGCTGCGGCGGGAGGAGGCCCCCTCCTGGAGGTTCGGCGCCGCCCTGGCGGCCAGCATGGGAGCCACGGTGGTCGGGGCGGCGGTGGCGCCCCGTCTCCGGCGGTGGGTCGTGGAGGAGCGCCTGATCGCCGGCTCGCTCGGGCTGGTGGTGGTCGCGGGCTTGGGCGCCTGGCAGCTCGGGGGCTTCCTGGGTGACCTCCTCCTGGCCGCCGCCATGGGCGCGGCGGCCAGCGCCGGCAAGCTGGCCTTCGACTCCTTGGTCCAGCGGGACGCGCCCGACGCCACCCAGGGGCGCTCCTTCGCCCGCTACGAGGCCCTGTTCCAGCTGGCGTGGGTGGTCGGAGGGCTGGTGCCGGTGGTGGCCGCCGTGCCCCGGCTGCTGGGCTACGCCCTGCTCATCGGGGGCGCGGCGGCCGCCATGGTGACCTACCTGTCGGGCCTGCGGCGGGCTCAGAGGGCCCCCCGCGCCACGCCGGCGCCGGAGGCCCGGGGCGGGGAGCCGTGACTCACGTCGTTGTCTTGTCCGACACCCACATGCACCCGGGTGGGCGCCGCCGCCTGCCCGACGGCGCCTACCGGGCCCTGATGGAGGCCGACGTGGTCCTCCACGCCGGCGACGTGGTCACCGCCGACGTGCTGCACGAGCTGTCCGGCTTCGCGCCCACCTTGGCGGTGCGTGGCAACAACGACCTCGACCCGGCCCTCGCCCACCTGCCCGAGCGGCGTCTCGAGGTCATAGAGGGGGTGTCGGTGGCAATGGTCCACGACAGCGGCCCTCGCAAGGGGAGGGAGGCCCGCCTCCGCCGGTGGTTCCCCGACGCCGACGTGGTGGTGTTCGGCCACAGCCACATCCCCTGGAACGCGGAGGGGCTGGGCGGGCAGCTCCTGTTCAACCCGGGCTCACCGACGGAGCGCCGTTCCCAGCCCCACCACACCATCGGCGTGATGGACCTGGAAGACGGGCGCGTGGCCCGCCCGGAGGTGGTGGTGGTCTAGGCGCGGCGGGCTCAGTCAGGCAGGTCGATTCGTTCCAGCCAGAGGCCCGGTGCGTCGACCTCGGCCGGGGTGGGAAGCTCCCGCTCCGACCGCCACAGGCGGGCCAGCCCCTCGTCGCCGGCCCGCTCCAGGACCCCACGCACGAAGGCCGCCCCACGCTCGTGCTGCTCGGGTCCGAGCTCCAGGCCGAGCAGCTTCTCGACCAGGCCCTCGCCCTCCCCTGCTTCGGATCTGCGCCGGCGCATGGCCTCGACCAGGGCCGAGGCGGAGCCGACCAGCTGGCCGCCGACGGTGTCGAGCACGTGGTCCACGTAGCCCTCGATGGCCGCCACCAGCGCCCCGGTGCGGGCCAGGACCTGGCGCTGGGCCGGGGTCTGCATGGCGCCTAGCAGCTCGCCCGGATCGCCGAGCACGGCCTGGAACGAGGTGGGATCGGTGGGGTCGATGTCGCTCAGCTTCTCCTCCACCACACTGTGGTCGGCTTCGAAGCCGCTCACGTACTGGCGCAGGAGCTCACCGAGGCGCTCGGACACGTGTGGCCGGCCCAGCACGGCATGGTGCGCGACCTGGTGAAGGCAGGTCCACATCCGCACGTCGTCGGGTGGAAGGCTCCAGTCGGCGGCGAAGGCCTCGACGTTGGCCGCCACCACCACCAGCTCGTCGGAGGGCCCTCGGGGGATGGGCAGGTCGTACTGGCCCAGGGCCCGGCGAGCGTGGTGCCCGACCAGCGAGCCGGCTTGAAGGCCGAGGAGCAGAGGGCCGACCACCTCGGTGACGCCACCCAGCAGCTGGGCGGTGGGATCCGCGTCCTCCTCCTCAGCCGCCTCGGGCGAGCGACCGAGGCTGGTGGCCAGGCCCTCGAACAAGGGGCGGTAGGCGTCCACCGTCCGGCCCGCGAAGTCGCTGCGCCCCACCGGTCGCAGTGACAGGACGCCGCCCGCCGGGGTGGTGGACAGCCCGGCGGCCTCGCTCACCTGGAGGTCGGCGGCCCGGCCCAGCTCCTCGTAGCGCATCCTCTCGATAGGGTCGACATTGGGCTCGGCCTCACCCCCCACCGCCAGCCACTGCGCCATCTGGCGGGCCACCTGGAGGTTCACCGGGCCCTGGCTGGAGAAGAGCTTGGCCAGCTCGCCGAAGAGCCCTTCGAACGGGTTTCCGGGCGTGCTCACCTGGGCCATCGTACGAGCCCCAGGAAGCGAGTGGGCAGCGCGACGCGACCCCATGAGGGAACGAGCCGTCGAGTGCCCGTAGCATTGGCCCGGTGGCGAACCTGGTCTACCTGCTCCTGGCCCTGGCGGGCAGCGTCGTGGGCTCTCTCGTCCTGTGGCTGCGCAACAGGAAGCCGACGTCGGTCGAGTCCGGGATCGCCGAGTTCAACCGGGGCCTGCAGGCCCTGTCGCCCGAGGGCCCGATGCCCGCGTCGAGGTGGCGGGGCCATCGGAGGACCAGGTAGTGGCCAAGGACCTGGCCATCGATCTGGGCACGGCCAACACCCTGGTCTACGCCCGCAACCGGGGCATCGTGCTCAACGAGCCCACCGTCATCGCCTTGAACGAGAAGACCCAGGACGTGTTGGCCATGGGCCACGAGGCCTGGCAGATGATCTGCCGCACGCCCGGCTACATCGTGGCCGTGCGGCCCCTCCGCAAGGGGGCCATCACCGACTTCGAGATAACCCAGCGCATGATCCGCCTCCTTCTCAAGCGGGCCGGCGTGAGCCGCATGAACCGGCCCCGGGTGCTGATCTGCGTGCCGTCGGCCATCACCGAGGTGGAGCGCCGGGCCGTGGAGGAGGCGGCCCGCCGGGCCGGCGCCGCCGAGACCTACCTGATCGGCCAGCCCATGGCCGCCGCCATCGGCGCCGGGCTGCCGATAAACGAGCCCCTCGGCAACATGGTGGTGGACGTGGGCGGCGGTACCAGCGAGACCGCCGTCATCTCCCTGGGGGGCATCGTCGCCCTGCGTGCCATCCGGGTGGGCAGCTTCGACATCGACGCCGCCCTGCAGGCCTGGGTGCGCCGCGAGTACGGCATCGCCATCGGGGAGCGCACCGCCGAGGAGATCAAGGTGGCCATCGGCACCGCATATCCCATGGACGGGGGGGTGAAGGCCGAGGTCCGGGGGCGGGACCTCATGACGGGGCTTCCGAAGACCGTCATCCTCGCCCCCGACGAGGTGCGCGCCGCCATCGACGAGCAGGTGAGCGCCATCGTGGACTCCGTGGTGCAGTGCCTGGGGCAGGCCCCGCCCGAGCTGGCCCAGGATCTCATCATGCAGGGAATCCACCTGGTCGGGGGCGGCGGCATGCTGAGGGGTCTCGACCGGCGGCTCATGGCCGACACCGACGTCCCCGTGACCCTGGTGAGAGCCCCGCTCGAGTGCGTCGTGCTCGGGGCGGGCAAGTGCCTGGAGCTCTTCGACTCGGTCAAGGACCTGTTCATGCGCTCGGAGACCCAGTACACGTAGTGCCGGCCTCTCTGGTCCACGACGCCGGACCCGAGGCCGAGGTCGCCTGGGCCGAGTTCGACTCCCCGCTGGGCCGCCTCGTGCTGGCCGCCACCACCCGGGGCCTGGCCCGCCTGGCCTACGCCGACCAGAGCGTCGAGCCCCGGGACCGGGCACGGCCCGCCGGGGGCCAGGCGGCCCGGCACCTCGAGGCGGCGTGCCGGGAGCTGGGCGAGTACTTCGCCGGCGACCGGCGCCGGTTCGACGTGGACCTCGACCTGCCCCTGACCCCGGGCTTCCGCAGCCGGGTGCTGGCAGCCACGGCAGCCATCCCCTACGGCACCACCGCGACCTACGGGGACGTGGCCGCCGGCGCCGGCAACGGCCGGGCCGTGAGGGCGGCGGGGAGCGCGCTGCGCACCAACCCGGTGCCTATCGTCGTCCCCTGCCATCGGGTGGTGCGGAGCGGGGGGGCGGTCGGCAGCTACGCCGGGGGGCCGGGGCGCAAGCTCGAGCTGCTCCGGCTCGAAGGGGCCGTCCAGTAGCGTCTGCCCCCGTGGCGTGGGCCCGATCCCTGCTCGCCGGCGCGGCGTCTGCGCTGATCGACGAGCGGCGCCAGCTGACCCCCGACGAGCTGGCTCGGCTGTCGGAGCTTCCCTCCGAGTCGGTGCCCGCCCTGGCCTCCGTGGCCCATGAGGTGCGCCTGGCCTGGTGCGGCCCCGAGGTGGAGGTCGAGGGGATCCTGTCGGCCAAGACGGGCGGCTGCCCCGAGGACTGCGGCTTCTGCAGCCAGTCAGCCCGGTTCGACTCCCCGGTCAAGGCCACTCCGTTCCTCGACCCCGCCGAAGTGCTGGGGGCAGCCCGGGAGACGGCGGTCACCGGTGCCAGTGAGTTCTGCATCGTGCTGGCCGTTCGTGGGCCCGACGAGCGGACCATGCGGCGGTTGGAGGAGCTAGTGCCGCTCGTGCGCCGCGAGACCGGGCTCAACGTGGCCGTGAGCGCCGGCATCCTCGACGCCGACCAGGCCAACCGCCTGGCCGCGGCCGGTACCCACCGCTACAACCACAACCTCGAGACGGCTCGCTCCTTCTTCGGCCGGGTGGTCACCACCCACACATGGGAGGAGCGGTTCGAGACGTGCCGGCTGGTGCGCCGGGCGGGCATGGAGCTGTGCTGCGGGGTGCTGCTCGGCATGGGCGAGACGCCGGCCCAACGACTGGAGCTGCTCGGCCAGCTGCGACAGGCAGATCCCGCCGAGGTACCGGTCAACTTCTTGAACCCCCGGCCGGGGACACCGATGGCGGCTCGCCCGCTGGTCGAGCCGATGGAGGCCATCCGCTGGATCGCCCTGTTCCGCCTGGCCCTTCCGGGTGTCATCCTGCGCTACGCCGGCGGCCGGGAGGTGACCCTCCGGGACCTGCAGGCCATGGGCCTCACCGCCGGCATCAACGCCTTGATCGTGGGTAACTACCTCACCACGCTGGGACGGGCAGCCGAGGACGACCTGCGGATGCTGGCCGACCTGCGCATGCCGGTGGGTACGCTCTCCTCCAAGGTCCTGTGACGACAGGTCCTGTGACGAAGGCCCGATGACCGCGTCCGTACCTCACTGCATGGGTTGCGGCCGGCCCACTCGGGCGTGCGAGGGATGCCAACCCCAACTGGACCCACCTCGCCACTGCCGGCTGTGCGGTCGCCGGCTGGCCGTGCAGGTCACGCCGGCGGCGTTCGTCGCCCGCTGCGCCCGTCACGGTGAGGTCAGCCGAGGCGGCTGACGAGGGAGTCGACCGAGGTCACCACGTCGAGCCCCTCACGGCTCCTCAGCCATTGGGCGTTGCGGGCGTGCAGCGGGTTCTCGTCGCCGTAGCGGTTCAGGAACACCACCGGCTCCCGGTGGTCGAGTGCCGCCACCGCCAGCAACACGGCGTTGATGGTGCCGAGCTCGGGACTGGCCACCAGCACCACGGAGTCCGGCTCCAGGGCCCGGGCCAGGACCACGGTGTCCCCGGTGGAAGCCAGGGGCGAGCGGGGCCCTCCCACACCCTCCACCAGCCCGTAGCGCACGTCCTCCGGCCAGCGCAGCTCGGTGACCAGATCCTCCACGCCGAACTCCGGCCGCCCCAGGATCTCGGCGGCCATGGGCGGGGCCATGGGGACCTCGTACCAGCGGTGCTCGGGGCAGACGTCGACGGGCCGCTCACCCGTGGCCAGGGCCAGCACGTCGGCGTCCGTCGTCTCGGTGCCCGGCTCGAAGGACTGCACGGGCTTGCGGGCCGCCACCGGGCTCCCGGCGGCTCGCAACGCCGCCAGGAGCTGGGCGCCCACCCAGGTCTTGCCGGTTCCGGTGCCCGTGCCGGTCACGAGCACGAGGTGCTCAGGTCTGGGCACGGGCCTCATGTCGGAGGGTGTCGAGGGCAGCCGACAGCTGCTCGACCTGGGCCGTCGTGTGGGCCGAGGACAGGCTGACCCGCAGCCTCGAGCCGTGGGCCGGCACGGTGGGGGGCCGGATGGCGGGCACGAGCAGCCCCTTGTCCAGCAGCGCGGCGGAAGCGGTCAGCGCCCGGTCCTCGTCACCAAGCACGATGGGGACGATCGGCGAAGGATGCCCCGGCGCCAGCCGCTGCACGTGGGCCCGCAGGCGGACCTCGAGAGCGCGGCCCTCGGGGGAGCGGACGACGCCGAGGGCCGCCAGCGCGGCGGCGGCGTCGGCCGGGGAGGAAGCGGTGGTGAACACGAACGACCGGGCCCGGTTGACGACGAGGTCGATCAGGGGTGCGGGCCCGGCCACGAAGCCGCCCAGCGCGCCCAGGGCCTTGGACAGTGTGCCCACCCGCAGCACCTCGCAGCCCGGCGGCATCGCCTCGCCGCCCAGCACGGCGTGGGCCTCGTCGACCACCAGGAGGGCGCCGTGGCGGGCGCAGGTCCGGGCCAGGTCGGCGAGCGGGGCCAGGTCGCCGTCCATGGAGAACACGGCGTCTGTGACCACGATGGCCCGTCCCGACCCCCGCAGGGCCTGCTCGACGGCGTCGGCGTGGCGGTGCGGGTAGATGGTGACGGGGGAGCGCGACAGGCGACATCCGTCGACGATCGAGGCGTGGTTGAGCTGGTCCGACAGGATGTGCACGTCGGGGCCACCGAGGGCGGCGAGGACGCCGAGGTTGGCGGCGAAGCCGGTGGGGAACAGCACGGCCCGCTCCGTGCCCTTCCAGTCGGCCAGCTCGGCTTCGAGCTCGGAGTGCACGGGCCGCGACCCGGCCACCAGGCGGGCCGAGCCGGCTCCGGCCCCCCAGCGGTCCAGGGCGGCGTGGGCGGCGGCCACCACGGCCGGGTGCCGCGTCAGCCCCAGGTAGTCGTTGGAGGCGAACGAGACCACGGTGCGGCCGCCGTCACCGTCGCCGACGCGGACGGTGGGACCGCTCCCGTCCACGTCGCGCACCGTTCGCCAGCGCCGCTCGGCGCGGATGAGGGCGCACTCGCCCTCGGCCCACTCCGACCAGGTGGCGGTCCTTCGGGTGGCCACGGTCACGGCACCTCCGCCCCGGCCACCTCGGCCACGGCCTCGGCCAGCACCCCGACGATGCGCTCGACCTCGTCGGCGGTGACGGTGAGCGGAGGCATCAGCACCACCACGTCGGCCAGCGGACGAAGGAGCACGCCCCGCCTAACGGCCGCGGCGCACACCCGCCGGCCCCACCGCAGTCCGGGCTCGGGGGCGGCCAGGGATACGCCGGCCATGAGCCCGCGCACCCTGACCTCCTCCACCGCCGCCAGAGGCGCCATCTCGACGGCCAGCAGCCGGGAGAGCTGGGCCGACCGGGCCTGCACGTTGGCCAGCACCTCTCTCTCCTCGAGTAGCTGGAGGTGGCGCAGGGCCACCGCCGCGGCCAGGGCGTTGCCGCCATAGGAGTGACCGTGGTGCAAGGTGCGCTCGGACAGATCGGGGCCGAGAAAGGCGTCGTACACCCGACCCGAGGCCACCGTGGCCGACAGCGGCAGGTACCCGCCCGTGATCGCCTTGCCCAGGCAGAGCAGGTCGGGGCGGACGTCACACTGCTCCGAGGCGAAGAGCGTCCCGGTCCTCCCGAAGCCGGTGGCCACCTCGTCGCACACCAGCAGGACGTCGTGGTCGAGGCAGGCGGCGGCCAGCTCGGGGAAGCCAGCCGGCCCGGCCATGAGCATGCCGGCCGCGCCCTGGACCAGGGGCTCGACCACCACCGCTGCCAGCCGGTCGGCGTGGTCGGCGACCATGGCCGCCGCCTGCTCCAGGCAACCGGGCTGGTCGAAGCCGGGCGCCCGTAGCACGGGGAAGCGGAGGGGGTCGAACAGCTCGGTGCCGAATCCTCCGGCGCCGAGGGACATTGAGCCGACCGTGTCGCCGTGGTAGGCGCCGCCGAAGGCCAGGTACGACGTCCGGTCGGTCACGCCCAGGTTGGCCCAGAACTGGAAGGCGATCTTGAGGGCCTGCTCGACGGCCGCGGCCCCGTCCGAGGCGAAGAGGAAGTGGGGGCGGTCGACGGGGACCACGGCGGCCAGGGCCTCGGCCAGCTCGACCACGACCCGGTTGCCGTTGCCGAGCAGGGTGGAGTGGGCCACCCGCTCGAGCTGCTGGCGGACGGCGTCGTCCAGCTCGGGGACCCGGTGGCCCAAGGTGTTGACCCAGAGGGAGGAGATGGCGTCGAGGTAGCGGTTGCCCTCGACGTCGACGAGGTCGTGGCCCTCGGCCCGTTCCACGGTGACGGGCAGGTTGTCGAGGTAGCACGACATCTGGGTGAAGCCGTGCCACACCACGGCCGTGTCCCGCCTGGCCCAGTCGACGGCGGTGGCTCCCACCCCGCCTTCCTACTGCGTCCGGCCGTCCTCGGCCAACAGGTCCTCGGCGGCCTGGCGGACCTGCCAGTCCCGGTCGTCGAGGGCCCGGCCCAGCGCCGCCCGCACCTCCGGCCCCTCGAAGGGGGCCAGGGCGATCACGGCCCGCCGGCGCACGGCCGGCTTGTCGACGGTGGCGGCCAGGATGGCGGGAAGCCCGGCCGGGTGGCCGATGGCGCCCAGGGCGGCCACCGCCGACTCCCGGCACAGCGCGTCGGAATGGCCGACAGCAGTGGCCGCCAGGGCGGCCAGCACTTCCGGTCCGCCTTGGCCCCGCTCGCCGAGGGCCCAGGCCGCCGCTTCGACCACCGAGGCATCGTCGTCGGCCAGGAGGGGGACGAGGTCCACGCCGTCGACGGCCGCCGCCACCTCGCAGGCCCGGCGCCGAGCCAGGGGCTCGGGGTCGGAGACCCCTCGGGCCACGTCATGAGCTCGGGCTAGGCCCAGCCGGGCCAGGGCGCCGAGGGCCGTGGCCCGCACCGGTGCCGAGGGGTGGTCGAGGAGGCGTCGGGCCACGCCCTCCTCGCCGGCGTGGCCGGCCAGCGCAGCCTGCCGCCTCGTGCGGGCCTCTGCCACCGACGGCCCCTCGCCTACCCCGTAGCGGTCCGTCATCCGCCGTTCCGGCATTGGGCCACACTGGTGCCATGCGGGCCAAGCGGCTGTGGTCGGCCGCGCTGCTGGCGGGCATCCTCGTGGCGGGGACGGGCGCGGCCTGGGTCAACCGCCAGGAGGCGCTGCCCGACGACCCGGCGTTCCGCCAGCCCGTGGCCACGACCACGACCACGACGGCTGCCACCACCACGACCACCACCAGCGGCACCGCCGCCGCCGGCACCGCAGCCGGGCCGGCGCCCGCCCCCGCGCCAGCGCCAGGGCCCGTGCCCCAACCGCTCCGCCC
>JALYHE010000147.1 GCA_030776705.1 Actinomycetota bacterium
GCGGCGATGAAGATCGACGAGTACGCCCCGGTGAGGAGGCCCACCAGCAGGGCCAGGCCGAAGTCCTTCAGGGTGGTGGCCCCGAGGACGAAGGCGCCCAGCACCAGCACCGACAGGATGGGCAGGATGGCCACCACCGAGGTGTTCAACGACCGCATGAGCACCTGGTTCATGGACAGGTTCACGGTGTCGCTGTAGGTGATGCGTCCCGAAGCCGCCAGCCCCCTCGTGTTCTCCTCGACCTTGTCGAACACGACGATGGTGTCGTACAGGGAGTACCCGAGAATGGTGAGGAAGGCGATCACCGTGGCCGGGGTCACCTCGAAGCCCGACAGCGAGTACACGCCCACCGTGACCAGGATGTCGTGCACCACGGCGGAGAGAGCCGCCACCGCCATCTTCCACTCGAAGCGCCAGGTCAGGTACAAGGTGATGACCACGAAGAAGATCACCAGCGCGTTGCGGGCCTTGTCGGTGACCTCCCCGCCCCACGAGGGCCCCACCTCGTTCACGCTCACCTGGGTCTCGGGCACCCGGGCCATCTCGGCCAGCGCCCCCGTGACCAGGTCGCGCTCGCTCCTCGCCGCCGTGTCGGCCGTCACCCGCACGGTGTCCGACCCCACCACCTGGATCTCGGCGTCGCCCAGTCCGACCGGGCGCAGGGCGTCGCGCGCCTCGGCCACCGACACGCCACGGGCCCGGACCTCCCAGGCCGTGCCCCCCTCGAAGTCGATCCCGAAGTTGAGGCCCCGGGTCAGCAGGGAGCTCAGCCCGACCAAGACGACGATCCCGGAGAGGACGAACCAGCGGCGCTTCTTCCCCACGAAGTCGAACGTGGTCTCGCCGTGATAGAGCCGCTGCCAGAGAGACCGGTTGGCGTCGGCCATCACGGGGCCCCGGCCGGCGCCGCCGCCAGGCCCCGAGCCACGCCGAGCCAGCGGGCCTCGGTGAAGAGCCGGTTGCGGCCCAGCAGCACCACCATGGGGCGGGTGAAGAAGAACGCCACCACCATGTCGAGGAGCGTGGACAGCCCGAGGAACAAGGCGAACCCCCGCACCGAACCCACGGCCAGCACGTAGAGGAGGGCGGCGCCGATGAGCGAGGCCACGTCGGCCACCAGGATGGTGCGGTAGGCGCGGGAGAAACCGCGGTCCACCGACGAGCGGATGCTCTTGCCGGAGCGGACCTCGTCCTTGAGGCGCTCGAAGTAGACCACGTACGAGTCGACGGTCACCCCGACCGAAACGATGATCCCTACCGCGCCGGCCAGGGTCAGGGCCACTCCCAGGAGGGAGACGAGCGACCACATGATCATGGCCGACACCCCCAGGCCCAGGACCACCACCACGCCCAGGGCTCGGTAGTAGAGGACCATGTAGGCCAGCACCAGGGCCAGGCCTACCAGGCCCGCCCCGACCCCGGCCCTGAGCGAGTCCTTGCCCAGGGTGGCCGAAACGGTCTGCACCGTCTCGGGTCGCAGTTCTACGGGCAGGGCGCCGAAGCGCTGCACCAGGGCCAGGTCCTTGGCCTCCCGCTCGGTGAAGCTGCCGGTGATCTCGCCCGAGCCCCCGAAGTTTGCGGTCTGTATGGTGGGCGCCGACTGGACCACCCCGTCGAGCACGATGGCCACCTGCCTGTTCACGTTCTTGGCGGCCAGGTCGTCGAACTCCTTGGAGCCCTTCTCGTTCAGGGTGAAGTTCACCTTCCACTGCCCCGAGGTGGTGTCGAACTCGGCCCGGGCCGTCTTGAGGGCCCGGCCCGTCAGCTGGGCGGGGCCGAGGCGGTACCGGCCCGTCACCTCGGCGCCGTCCTTCTCGGGCAGCACCACCTCGGTTTCCGGACGGTCCTCCTCCCGGGGCGTGGTCTTGACCCCACCCTCCTCGCTGACAGGCACGTTGGGGTCGAGCACCGGGCGGAAGCGAAGCTCGGCCGTCTGCCCCACCACCTGCAGGGCCCGCCTGGTGTTCTTCACCCCGGGGAGCTGGACGATGATGTTGTCGCTCTGGCGGCTGATCTCGGGCTCGGCCACGCCCAGGGCGTCCACCCGGTTGCGGATAATCTCGATGGCCTGGTTCATCACGCCCTCCCGGGCCTCGCGGACCGGCCTCAGCACCACCGCCGCGCCGCCCTGCAGATCGAGGCCCAGCTGGGGCGAGCGGCCGGTCGCCACCGTGGCCGCCACCGCACCCACCGCCACCACGAGGATGCCGACCAGGGAGAGGACGAGGGGGCGGCGCACTAGCCCGACCCCGAGGGACGGCGGGGACGAGTCACTCCTCGCCCTCGTCCCGCGCCTCCGGCTCCTCGCTTCCCTCCTCGGCTCCCTCGTCGACCCGGGCGTTGACGGACAGCCTGAGGAACCGCATGGTCACTCCCGGCGCCACCTCCAGCCTCACCTCGTCGGCGTCGAGGCCCACGATGCGCCCCACCGCGCCGCCCGCAGTCACGACCTCGTCGCCCACCTCGAGGGAGGCCACCAGCTCCCTCTGGCGGCGGACGCGCTGCTGCTGCGGGCGCACGAGCAGCACCCACATGAGACCGAGGACGACGAGCGGGAAGAGGAGCTCCATGGGCGAACAGCGGGGCCGTGACCCGAGCCGGCTAGAGCGTATCGCGGGGCTCGGCGCCGGCCCCCCGCGGCACGCGCCGACCGGTTTGATCACCGGGTCGCGCCGCGGCCGGCTGGGCCTGTGCGAACCGGTCGGTCAGGGCGCTGCGGTAGGCCTGGAAGCGGCCCGCCGTCACCGCCTCTCGTGCTCTGGTCACCACCGACAGCGTCCAAGCCAGGTTGTGCAGGGCTACGAGGCGGCTGCCGCCCCGGTCCCCCACCAGTACCAGGTGGCGCAGGTAGGCCCGCGACCAGCGAGCGCAGACGCAGCAGGCGCAGGCCGGGTCGAGCGGGCGGGGGTCGCGGGCGCAGCCGGCGTTGCGCAGGTGGTAGCGCCCCTCCGAGCTCAGCACCGTCCCGTGGCGGCCCAGGCGGGTGGGCAGGACCGAGTCGAACAGGTCGACGCCGAGCCCGACGGCTTCCACCAGCCCCACCGCGTCCCCCACGCCCATCAGGTAGCGGGGACGGTCCGGGGGCAGCTCGGCGATGGCGACGGCCAGGGCATCGAGCATCTCGGCCCTCGTCTCCCCCACCGACAGGCCGCCCACGGCGTAGCCGTCGAAGCCGACCTCCGTGGCGCGTCTGGCGCTCTCGGCCCGCAGGCCCCGGTCGGCCCCGCCCTGCACCACCCCGAACAGCGCCTGGCCGGGGCGGCGGTGGGCCCGCTTGGCCCGCACCGCCCACTCCGCCGTGCGGTCCACGGCCAGGCGGAGCACCTCGGGGGGCGACGGAAGGGGTGGGCACACGTCGAGGGCCACCTGGATGTCGGCGCCCAGCAGCTCCTGCACCGCCACGGCCCGCTCCGGCGTGAGCCGGTGAGGCGTGCCGTCGTAGGTCGAGCGGAAGCTGACCCCGTCGTCGTCCACGGCGGGGCCGAGCGAGAACACCTGGTAGCCGCCCGAGTCGGTCAGGACGTGGCCGGGCCAGGAGGCGAAGCCGTGCAGCCCGCCCAGCTCGGCCACCATGTCGGCGCCGGGCCGGAGCATGAGGTGGTAGGTGTTGGCCAGGAGCACTTCCGCCCCGAGGGTCTCGAGGTCGGCGGACGAGAGGCCCCGGACCGCTCCCCGGGTGCCCACGGGCATGAAGCAGGGGGTCCGGAACGAGCCCCGGGCCGTGGTGCCCAACCCGGCCCGGGCGTCCCCGTCGGTGGCCTCGAGCGCCAGCGCGAGGGTCACCGCCGGGACCGCGACACCAGCATGGCGTCGCCGAACGACAAGAAGCGGTAGCCGTCCTCGAGGGCCAGCCGGTACAGCTCCGCCCAGCGCCTCCCGCAGAAGGCGTCGAGGAGCAGCAGCAGGGACGACCGCGGCTGGTGGAAGTTGGTCAGCAGCACGTCGGTCAGGGCGAAGCTGTAGTCGCCGTGGATGAAGAGCTCCGTCCGCCCCGACAGCTCTCCCGTGGCCGCCGCCGACTCGAGGGCCCGGACCGTGGTGGTGCCCACCGCCACCACCCGGGCGGCACGCCGGCAGGCCTCCATGGTGGCCTTCGGGACCCGGTACCGCTCGGCGTGCATGACGTGGTCCTGGGCCCGCTCGGCGGTGACGGGGCGGAAGGTACCGAGCCCCACGGCCAGGTCGACGGCGTAGACCTCCACCCCTCGGGACCGGCAGCGGTCGAGCACCTCGTGAGTGAGATGCAGCCCGGCGGTGGGCGCCGCCACCGAGCCGGGCCGAGCCGCGTAGACGGTCTGGTACCGCTCCGGGTCCGGCAGGGGCCGGGTCACGTAGGGCGGGAGGGCGACCTCGGCGCGGCCCTGTACCCCGGGGCCGTCAACGACGTCGTCGCCGAGCAGACGCACCTCCCTGACGCCCCCGTCCAGGCGCTCCCCCACCTCGACCAGCTCCCGGCCCGCGGCCATCAGCCGGGTGCCGGGGGGCACTCGACGGCCCGGGCGCACCAGCGCCTCCCAGCTCGAGTCGTGGGTGCGCTCGAGGAGAAGGACCTCGACCCGGCCCCCGGTCGGCTTGTGAAGGCGCAGCCGGGCCGGCACCACCCGAGTCTCGTTCACGACCAGGACGTCGCCGGGGCCGAGCATCTCGGGCAGGTCCCGCAC
>JALYHE010000148.1 GCA_030776705.1 Actinomycetota bacterium
GTCCTCTACAACCGCCGGGGGGTGAGCGACTACGTGCTCCTGGACGAAGCCGGCGTCCGGCAGCGCACGGGCGTGGCCCCCTCCAGTTACCCGGAGTACGCGGCGCTGAGGGGCGACCCGTCGGACAACCTCCCGGGGGTGCCGGGTGTCGGCGAGAAGACGGCCGCCAAGCTGTTGAACGAGCACGGTGGCCTCGACGGCGTGTTCGCCAACATCGAGCAGTGCACGCCACGGATCCGGCAGAGCCTGTCCGAGCACGAGGAGCAGGTGCGCAAGAACGCCGAGGCCACCCCTCTCATCCGCGACGTGCCCCTCTCTTGCACGGTGAACGACCTGAGGGTGGGGGGTTGGGACCTCGAGGAGGTGAGAGGTCTGTTCAACTTCCTCGAGTTCCGGTCGCTCTGGGACCGCCTGGTGGAGGCGGTGGGAGGAACCGGCGCCGAGCCAGCAGCGGAGGCCGGAGCCGAACCCTTCGAGGTCGAGTTGCAACGGTTGCAGTCGGACGACGCGCCCAGCCGGCTGGCCGAGCTCCGCCGTACCCACGGCCCGGTGGCGGCGGCCCTCGCCTGGGCCGGCCTGGAAGGGCGCTCCGACGTCACCGGCCTGGCTCTGGCGCCGGACGGCTCCACGGCGTTGTGGCTCGACGCTGCCTTGCTCGACGACCCTGCCGTGTCTACCGAGTTGGGCCGTCTGGCCGGTCCCGACGGCCCGGCCCTGAACGCCCACCGGTCCAAGGAGCTGATGCGCGGACTCGACCGCCACGGGGTGGACGTGCGCAGCCTTGACCTCGACACGGCGGTGGCCGCCTACCTGGTGGACCCCGGAGAGGGCACCTACGCCCTGGAGGATCTCTCCGCCCGCTACGCCGGCATCGAGCTGCGGTCCCCCGAAGCCCCCCCACCGGGCCAGCTCGACCTGGACGGCAGTTCGCCCGACGTGGCCATGGAGACGGCACGTCGAGCCGCGGCCGTGGCCCGCCTGGCCCCCGCCCTGTCCGAAGCCCTCCACGCCCGGGGCCTCAGTCGCCTCTACGACGAGATCGAGCGGCCCCTGGTGCGGGTCCTGGCCCGCATGGAGAAGGTGGGGGTGCGGGTGGACGTCGAGTACTTGCGCGACCTGCTCAAGGGCCTGACCGACGAGGTCAACCAGCTCGACGCCGAGATCCAGTCGCTGGCCGGACACCGTTTCCTGGTCAACTCCACCAAGCAGCTGCGTGCCGTCCTGTTCGACGAGCTGGGGCTCGAACCCCAGAAGAAGACCAAGACGGGGTTCTCCACCGATGCCGCCTCGCTGGCCAAGCTCGAGGGCCAGCACCCGATCGTGGCGAAGCTGCTGCGCTACCGGGAGGTCGAGAAGCTGCGCTCGACCTACGGGGAGAGCCTTCTCGCCGAGGTGGGCGCGGACGGGCGCATCCACGCCACCTTCCAACAGACGGTGGCCCGCACGGGGCGGCTCTCCTCCGACCGCCCCAACCTGCACAACATCCCGATCCGCACCGAGGAGGGGCGCCGGTTCCGGCGGGCGTTCGTGCCCGAGGAGGGCTGGTCCCTGCTGGTCGCCGACTACAACCAGATCGAGCTGCGCGTCATCGCCCACCTGGCTCGGGACCCGGGCCTGATCGAGGCCTTCGAGTCGGACCTGGACATTCACACCGCTACAGCGGCGCGGGTGTTCGGGGTCGAGCCGGCGGAGGTCACCCTCGCCCAGCGGTCCAAGGCCAAGATGATCTCCTACGGGCTGGCCTACGGGATGGAGGCCTACGGGCTGTCGCAGCGGCTCAACGTGCCGGTGGAGGAGGCGGCCGACATCCTGGCCGCCTACTTCGAGGCCTTCCCGAAGGTGAAGTCCTACATGGACCACACGGTGGAGGAGGCGAGGCAGCGGGGCTACACCGAGACGCTGTTCGGCCGCCGACGGCTGATCCCCGAGCTGTCGTCGTCGAACTTCCGGGTCCGACAGGCCGGCGAGCGCCAAGCTATGAACGCCGGCATCCAGGGCCTGGCGGCCGACATCTTCAAGGCAGCCCTCATCAGGCTGGATGCCAGGTTGGAGGCTGACCGGCTGCGCAGCCGGCTCGTGCTCCAGGTCCACGACGAGGTCATCCTCGAGGTGCCGCCGGAGGAGGCGCGGGCCGCGGCCCAGGTGACTCTCGACGCCATGCGCGACGCCTGCCAGCTCTGCGTCCCCCTGGAGGTCAACCTGGCGTGGGGCGACAACTGGGCCGAGGCCAAGGGCTGATCCCGGTAGTACGCTCTGCGGCACATGGCCAACGAGTCGCCACCGCGCGCCACGACCGCCGACCACCCGCACATGGGGACGTTCGACGAGCAGGGCGCCTACGAACCCAAGCAGATCACGGCCGACGACCTTGAAGGGGTCTCCTTCGAGGACGCCGTAACCGGCACCATCGTGGAGTTCGACGACGGCGACATCGTGAAAGGCACCGTGGTCAAGGTCGACAAGGACGAGGTCCTCCTCGACATCGGCTTCAAGTCCGAAGGCGTGATCCCGGTCCGGGAGCTGTCCATCCGCCAGGACATCGATCCCGCCCAGGAGGTGTCCGTGGGCGAGGAGATCGAGGCGCTGGTGCTCCAGAAGGAGGACAAGGAGGGACGCCTCGTCCTCTCCCGCAAGCGGGCCAAGTACGAGCGGGCCTGGGGCGACATCGAGCGGAAGAAGGAGACCAACGACGTCGTGTCCGGGCCTGTCATCGAGGTGGTCAAGGGCGGCCTCATCCTCGACATCGGTCTGCGGGGCTTCCTTCCCGCCTCCCTCGTCGAGCTGCGGCGGGTGCGCGACCTCCAGCCCTACGTGGGGCGCACCCTGGAGGCCAAGATCATCGAGCTGGACAGGAACCGCAACAACGTCGTGCTATCCCGGCGGGCGTGGCTGGAGGAGACCCAGAAGGAGCAGCGCGAGGAGTTCCTCGAGAACCTCGAGCTGGGCGAGGTCCGCAGAGGCGTGGTGTCGTCGGTGGTGAACTTCGGGGCCTTCGTGGACATCGGGGGGATGGACGGCCTCGTGCACGTCTCGGAGCTCTCCTGGAAGCACGTCGACCATCCCTCCTCGGTTGTGCAGGTGGGCGACGAGCTCGACGTGCAGGTCATCGACGTGGACCTCGACAAGGAGCGCATCAGCCTCTCCTTGAAGGCCACCCAGCAGGACCCGTGGCAGGAGTTCGCCAACGCCCACCGCGTGGGTGAGCTGGTCTACGGCCGGGTCACCAAGCTGGTGCCGTTCGGGGCCTTCGTGCAGGTGGGGGAGGGCATCGAGGGCCTGGTCCACATATCCGAGATGGCTACCCACCACGTGGAGCTGCCCGAGCAGGTCGTCACCCCCGGCGAAGAGATGTGGGTGAAGATCATCGACATCGACCTCCAGCGCCGGCGCATCAGCCTCTCCATCAAGCAGGCCCTGGAGGGCGGCGAGGTGGCCGAGGAGTACCGGGAGCACTTCGGCGAGCACACCTACGACGAGCAGGGCAACTACATCGGCCCCACCACGTTCGAGCCCGAGACCGAGGCCCAGGCGGCGTGGGCCGACTACGCCGCCGAGCTGGGGGTGCCGCCCACCGAGGCCGACGCGGGCGCCCGCCCTGTGGCCGAGCCGGCCGTCGAGGGCGCCCCGGCCGTCGAGGGCGGCGAGACCGCCCCCGCCTCCTAGCCGCAGGGCCGCCCCCATGGTCGTCGTCGGGCTCACCGGCGGCATCGGCTCGGGCAAGTCAACCGTGGCGGCCATGCTGGCCCGGAGGGGCGCTGCCGTGGTCGACGCCGACGTGGTGGCCCACGAGGTCGTCGAGCCGGGGGGGCCCGCCTACGGTCCCGTGGTGGACCGCTTCGGCCCGGCTGTGGTCCGCCCCGACGGGAGCATCGACCGGGAGCGGCTGGCGGCGCTGGTCTTCGCCGACCCCGGTGCGCTGTCCGACCTCAACGCCATCGTCCACCCCGCCGTGCGGGCGGTCATGGCGGAGCGCGTGGAGGAGATGGCCGACCAGGACAGGGTCGTCGTGCTGGACATCCCACTGCTGGTGGAGTCCCGCCGCAGCTATCCCGATTTGGCCGGTGTGGTGGTGGTGGACTGCCCCGTCGAGACCGCCGTGTGGCGGCTGGTGGAGCAGCGGGGGATGGACGAGGAGGCGGCGCGGGTGCGCCTGTCGGCGCAGGCCAGCCGGGAGGAGCGGCTGGCCGAGGCCGACTTCGTGATCGACAACGCCGGCCCGCTCGACCACCTGGAGGCCGAGGTGGAGCGGTGCTGGGCGTGGATCGAAGGGCTGCGCCGCTGACGAGAAGGGGCTGAGCACAGGGGGGGCTACTTGTACGATCGGCCCGTGCCTCCGTTCAAGGTGGTCTCCGACTTCGGCCCCGCAGGCGACCAGCCCAAGGCCATCGAGGCCCTGGCCACGGGAGTGCTGCGGGGGGACCGGTTCCAGACCCTTCTCGGGATCACCGGCTCGGGGAAGTCGGCCACCGTCGCATGGACCATCGAGCGGGTCCAGAAGCCCACCCTCGTCATCGCTCCCAACAAGTCCCTGGCCGCCCAGCTGGCCAACGAGTTCCGGGCCTTCTTCCCCCACAACCGGGTGGAGTACTTCGTCAGCTACTACGACTACTACCAGCCCGAGGCCTACCTGCCCTCGAGCGACACCTACATCGAGAAGGACTCCTCCATCAACGACGAGGTGGACCGCCTGCGCCACTCGGCCACCTCGGCCCTGCTGGCCCGATCCGACGTGATCGTGGTGGCCTCGGTCTCCTGCATCTACGGCATCGGCTCCCCCGAGGAGTACGCCAAGCAGGTGCTCCTGCTCCGCCCCGGCGAGGTGCGGGACCAGCGCTCCATCCTGGGCCAGCTGGTGGACATGCACTACGAGCGCAACGACCACAACCTCACCCGGGGGAGGTTCCGGGTGCGGGGCGACACCATCGAGGTCCACCCCGCCTACGAGGAGACGGCGGTGCGCATCGAGCTGTTCGGCGACGACGTGGAGCGCATCAGCCGCATCGACACCGTGACGGGCGAGCACCTGGGCGAGGTCGAGGACCTGGCCGTGTTCCCCGCCAGCCACTACGTGGCCGGCGAGGAGCGCATGCGGCGGGCCATAACGGCCATCGAGGGCGAGCTCCAGGAGCGCCTGGCCCACTTCGAGCGGGAGAGCAAGCTCCTAGAGGCCCAGCGCCTCCGCATGCGCACCCAGTACGACCTGGAGATGCTGGCCGAGGTGGGCGTGTGCAGCGGCATCGAGAACTACAGCCGCCACATCGACGGGCGGGCCCCGGGGGAGGCGCCCCACACCCTCATGGACTTCTTCCCCGACGACTTCCTGCTGGTGCTCGACGAGTCCCACGTCACCGTGCCCCAGCTGCACGGCCAGTACGAAGGCGACCGGTCCCGCAAGGAGACCCTGATCGAGCACGGCTTCCGCCTGCCCTCGGCCGCCGACAACCGGCCCCTGCGCTTCGACGAGTTCTACGAGCGGGTCAACCAGTGCATCTTCCTGTCCGCCACCCCCTCGCCCTACGAGGTCCAGCAGTCCACCCAGGTGGTGGAGCAGATCGTGCGGCCCACCGGCCTGGTGGACCCAGAGGTGATCGTCAAGCCCACCAAGGGCCAGATCGACGACCTCATCGAGGCCGTCAACGCCAGGGCTGAGCGGGGCGGCCGGGTCCTGGTCACGACCCTCACCAAGAAGATGGCCGAGGACCTCACCGACTACCTGCTGGAGATGGGCCTTCGGGTTCGCTACCTGCACTCCAACGTCGACACCATCCAGCGCATCGAGATCCTCCGGGACCTGCGCCTGGGCGAGTTCGACGTGCTGGTGGGCATCAACCTGCTCCGCGAGGGGCTGGACCTGCCCGAGGTGTCCCTGGTGGCCATCCTCGACGCCGACAAGGAGGGGTTCCTGCGCAGCGAGACGTCGCTGATCCAGACCATCGGGCGAGCCGCCTGCAACGTGGAGGGCCAGGTGGTCATGTACGCCGACGAGGTCACCGACTCCATGCGGCGGGCCATCTCCGAGACCCAGCGGCGGCGCCAGCTCCAGCAGGCCTACAACGCCGAGCACGGCATCGACCCCCAGACCATCCGCAAGGCCGTCACCGACATCCTCGAGCACCTGCGCCCCGCCGAGGGGGCGCCCGTGCCGGGCTCGGGCCGGCGTTCCAGGAAGAGGGACCGCAGCGACTTCTCCGAGCTTCCGTCGGACGAGCTGGGCCGGCTCATCCGCACCCTGGAGGAGGAGATGCACGAAGCCGCCGCCGAGCTGCGCTTCGAGTACGCGGCCCGCCTCCGCGACGAGATCGGCGACCTGAAGCGGGAGCTCAGGGAGGTGGGGTGACGCCACCCCGCCCGGTTTGATCACCGCGACGCGATATGGGTGGGTCGAGTGATCAAACGGCGCCGACGGGGGGTGGAGCGGCCGCTATTCTCGACTCGTGGCTGACAAGCTTGTAATTAGGGGGGCGAGGGAGCACAACCTCAAGAACGTCTCCCTCGAGCTGCCCCGGGACAGGCTCATCGTCTTCACCGGCCTGTCCGGCTCGGGGAAGTCCTCGCTCGCCTTCGACACCATCTACGCCGAGGGCCAGCGCCGCTACGTGGAGTCGCTGTCGGCCTACGCCCGTCAGTTCCTGGGCCAGATGGACAAGCCCGACGTCGACTTCATCGAGGGCCTGTCGCCCGCCATCTCCATCGACCAGAAGTCGGCCAGCCGCAACCCCCGGTCCACCGTGGGCACCATCACCGAGGTCTACGACTACCTTCGCCTGCTCTACGCCCGCATCGGCGTGCCCCACTGCCCCGCCTGCGGCGCGGTCGTGACCCGCCAGACGCCCCAGCAGATAGTGGACCGAGTCCTCGAGCTGCCCGACGGCACCCGGTTCCAGGTCCTGGCCCCGGTGGTGAGGGGGCGCAAGGGCGAGTACGAGGGCCTGCTCGAGGAGCTGGCCAGGCAGGGCTACGCCCGGGCCCGAATCGACGGGGAGGTCCACGAGCTGGCTCATCCCCCGAAGCTGGCCCGCTACGAGCAGCACACCATCGAGGTGGTGGTGGACCGGCTGGTGCGCCGGGAGGGGATCGAGCGGCGCCTCACCGACTCCCTGGAGACGGCCCTGGGCCTGGCCGACGGCGTGGCCGAGGTGCAGCTGGTGCCCAGGGACGGCGAGGCCCTGTCGGGCGAGGAGGTGCTCACCTTCAGCCAGCACCTGGCCTGCGCCAACTGCGGCCTGTCCTTCGACGAGCTGGCGCCCCGGAACTTCTCGTTCAACTCGCCGTACGGGGCCTGCCCGCACTGCGCCGGGCTGGGCACCCACTTCGAGGTCGACCCCGAGCTGGTGGTCCCCAACCCCGACCTGAGCATCGACCTGGGTGCCGTCGCCCCGTGGGCCGCCGGCCGCACGGAGTACTTCGGCCGGGTGCTGGGAGCGGTGGCCGAGGCGTTCGGGTTCTCGACGGCAACGCCCTGGGCCAAGCTCAAGAAGGCGCAGCAGAAGGTCGTGCTGTACGGGTCCGGGACCAGGCAGGTGCACGTCCAGTACCGCAACCGCTACGGGCGCCTGCGCTCCTACAACACCCACTACGAAGGGGTCGTGCCCTACCTCCAGCGCCGTCATGCCGAGGCCGACTCGGACTACATGCGCGAGCAGATCGAGGGTTACATGCGGGAGGTCCCGTGCCCTGAGTGCGGCGGCTCGCGCCTGAAGCCCGAGTCGCTGGCCGTCACGGTGGCCGGCCGGAGCATCTTCGAGCTGTGCGAGCTCTCCATCGCCCGCTCCGCCGACGCTCTGCAATCGTTGCAGCTCTCCGAGAGGGACCACCTCATCGCCGACCGGGTGCTGCGCGAGATCCGCTCCCGCATGCAGTTCCTGCTCGACGTGGGCCTGGACTACCTGAGCCTCAACCGCTCGGCCGGCACCCTGGCCGGGGGAGAGGCCCAGCGCATCCGCCTGGCCAGCCAGATCGGCAGCGGCCTGGTGGGCGTGCTGTACGTGCTGGATGAGCCCTCCGTGGGCCTGCACCAGCGCGACAACCACCGCCTCATCGACACCCTCATGTGTCTCCGGGGACTGGGCAACACCGTGATCGTGGTGGAGCACGACGAGGACACCATCCGGGTGGCCGACCACATCGTGGACATCGGCCCGGGCGCAGGTGAGCACGGGGGCCGAATCGTGTCGTCGGGCTCCCTCGACGACCTGCTCGCCTGCTCGGACTCCATCACCGGGGAGTACCTCTCGGGCAAGAGGTCCATCCCGGTCCCGGCCATGCGCCGGGAACCCAAGGAGGAGTGGCTGGTGATCCGGGGGGCTCGGGAGCACAACCTCAAGGACGTGGACGTGGAAGTCCCGCTCGGTTGCTTCGTGGCCATAACCGGGGTGTCGGGCTCGGGCAAGTCCACCTTGGTGAACGACATCCTCTTCCGGGTCCTCATGCAGCGCGTGTACCGCTCCAAGACCGTGCCCGGGCGCCACAAGGCCGTCGACGGAGTGGAGCACCTGGACAAGGTGATCAACATCGACCAGTCGCCGATCGGGCGCACGCCCCGGTCGAACCCGGCCACCTACACCGGGGTCTTCGACGCCGTCCGGAAGCTCTTCTCGCAGACCCCGGAGGCCAAGGTCCGGGGCTACCTGCCGGGACGTTTCTCGTTCAACGTGAGGGGTGGCCGCTGCGAGGCCTGTTCGGGGGACGGGACGATCAAGATCGAGATGCACTTCCTCCCCGACGTGTACGTCCCGTGCGAGGTGTGCGGAGGGGCGCGCTACAACCGGGACACGCTCGACGTCACCTTCAAGGGCAGGAACGTGGCCGACGTGCTGGACATGCCCTGCGAGGAGGCGCTCGAGTTCTTCGCCAACCAGCCGGCCATCGCCCGTCACATGCAGACCCTGGTCGACGTGGGCCTCGGCTACGTGCGCCTGGGCCAGCCGGCGCCCACCCTCTCCGGAGGGGAGGCCCAGCGGGTGAAGCTGGCGTCGGAGCTGTCCAAGCGCTCGACGGGCCACACCATGTACATCCTCGACGAGCCCACCACCGGCCTGCACTTCGACGACATCCGCAAGCTCCTGGGAGTGCTGTCCCGCCTGGTCGACCAGGGGAACTCGGTGCTGGTGATCGAGCACAACCTGGACGTGGTCAAGACGGCGGACTGGATCATCGACCTCGGTCCCGAGGGCGGCGAGGGGGGCGGAGCGGTGGTCGTGGAGGGCACCCCCGAGAAGGTGGCCAAGACCCCCGAGAGCCACACCGGAAGGTTCCTGGCACCCCTGCTCGGGTTGTAACGTCGAGGTCGTGAAGGTCAAGCGCGCGCTCGCCGCCCTTGCCCTGCTGGCGGCCCTCGCCGGGACGGGCTGCAGTGCCGGCGTCAACGTCGACGACAAGGGCGACGGCGTCAGGATCGAGGGCGACGTCGACCAGAACCAGCCGACGCCCTAGTCACCCCAAGGTGCTCCAGCGACCGCCGGCCGGGAGCGTCCCCGAGGCGCCCGGCTCCTACCAGTTCAAGGACGGGGACGGCCGGGTCATCTACGTGGGAAAGGCCAAGTCGCTGCGCCAGCGTTTGAATAGCTACTTCGGCAGCCCCGGCGCCCTGCCTCCGCGCACGGCTCAGATCGTGCAGGCCGCCGAGAGCGTGGAGTGGATCCAGGTGAGCAACGACGTCGAGGCGCTCATGCTGGAGTACAACCTCATCAAGCGGCACCGGCCCCGCTTTAACATCCGCCTTCGCGACGACAAGAGCTACCCGTTCCTCGCCATCACCCTCGACGACGAGTGGCCCCGGGCCATGGTCATGCGGGGCCAGAAGCGCAAGGGAGTGCGCTACTTCGGGCCATTCGGCCACGCCTATGCCATCCGGGAGACGCTCGACCTCCTCCTGCGCACCTTCCCCATCCGGACGTGCTCCGACAACAAGTTCGGCCGCCACCAGCGGGAGGGGCGGCCATGCCTGCTGTACCACATCGAGAAGTGCGCCGGTCCCTGTGTGAAGGAGGTCTCCCGCGAGGACTACGACGGCCTGGTCGTCGATCTCATCCGGTTTCTCGACGGGGACACCCAGCCCATCGTGCGCCGGCTCGAGCAGGAGATGCGCCAGGCCTCCGACGGACTCGAGTACGAGCGTGCGGCCCGGCTGCGGGATCGCCTTTCCTCGGTGCGAAAGGCCATCGAGAAGCAGCAGATGGCCACCGAGCGCCCCGAGGACATCGACGTGGTGGGGATCGTGGAGGACGAGCTCGATGCCGCCGTGCAGGTGTTCTACGTGCGGAGGGGCCGGGTGGTGGGCAGGAAGGGCTTCGTGGTCGACAAGGTGGAGGAGCTGACCGGGGCCCAGCTGGTGGCCAACGTGCTCCAACAGCTCTACGGCGAGGCGGACCTGGCCCTTCCACGCGAGGTTCTGGTCCCGGAGCTGCCCGAGGAGCACGACGTGCTCGAGCGGTGGCTGGGCCAGGCTCGAGGCTCGAAGGTCGAGATCCGGGTGCCGCAGCGGGGCAGCAAGCGGGCGCTGCACGAGACGGTCACCCGCAACGCGGCCGAGGAGTTCAACCGTCACCGACTACGCCGCGCCACCGACCACAACAGCCGGGCCCGAGCCCTCAATGCGCTGCAGGACGCCCTTGGCCTTCCGCACCCGCCGCTGCGCATCGAGTGCTTCGACATGAGCCACATCCACGGCACGGACTACGTCGGCTCCATGGTTGTGCTGGAGGACGGTCTGCCCAAGAAGTCGGACTACCGGCGGTTCAAGGTGAGCACGGTGTCGGGCAACGACGACTACGCGGCCATGGAGGAGGTGCTCTCCCGGCGCCTGTCGGCGCTGCTGACCGAGCGGGACCAGCCGGTGGGGGACCGGCGGCGGAAGTTCTCCTACCCGCCCCAGCTGCTGCTCGTCGACGGCGGCAAGGGTCAGCTGGGCGTGGCCCTCGGCGTGGTGGAGGAGCTGGGCCTCGAGGACGAGATCCCGGTGGCTGCCCTGGCCAAGCGGTTCGAGGAGGTGTACCTGCCGGGCCGGGCCGACCCGGTGCGTGTGCCGCGCCAGTCCGAGGCGCTGTACCTCCTCCAGCAGGTCCGCGACGAGGCCCACCGCTTCGCCGTCTCGTACCACCGCCAGCTCCGGGGCCGACGCATGACCCGCAGCGTCCTGGACGACGTCCCGGGCCTGGGCCCGGCCCGCAGGAAGCGCCTCTTGAGCGAGCTCGGCGGCGTGAAGGCGGTCAAGGAGGCCTCGCTCGAGACGCTGCTGGCCCTGCCCTGGCTGCCCGAGGCCGTGGCCCGGGCCGTTCACGAGAAGGTCCATGGCGGCGTCCGGGTGTGAGCGGGGTCTGGGAGCGACACGCCGGCTGGTGGCAGGAAGCCTTCACCGGCGGAGCCGACCCCGAGTACACGGAGCAGATCCTCCCTCTGGCCGCGGCCCAGCTGGCCGGGGCGGAAAGGGTGCTCGACGTGGGAGCCGGTGAAGGGCAGCTCTCCCGTCTGGCGGCGTCGAGCGGTGCCAGCACCGTGGTGGGGGTCGACCCGGCGTGGGCGCAGCTTGCGGTGGCCCGGCAG
>JALYHE010000149.1 GCA_030776705.1 Actinomycetota bacterium
CACCGACGCGCCGGTCCGGGCCCGGGTGACCCGGTGGGTGGACGCCTTTCCGCAGTACCGGGTGGGCCACCTCGAGCGGGTGGAGCGCATCGAGGCTGCCCTCGGGCGGGACCTTCCGGACGTGCAGCTGGTGGGGGCCGCCTACCGAGGCCTGGGCATCGCCAGCTGCGTCGCCCAGGGCGCGGCGGCGGCCCGGCGGCTGCTGGCCCGCGTCGAGCGCGAGTAGGTGGCGACCCAGCCCGACCTGGCGCCGGCGGAGCCCGAACCGGCGGCCGAGCCCGAGATGGCAGCGGAGCCGGGGGCAGAACCAGAAGTGGCGGCCGAGCCCGAGGTGGCGGCCGAGCCCGAGCCCGGGGTGGCAGCGGAGCCCGAGGTAGCGGCCGAGCCGGAGGCGGCGACACCGGCGGGGGTGACGAGATGGCCCAGCCCGCCGCCGCCGTCCCCGACGCACACAGAGGCGGCGGAGGGGGTAGAAGAGACCGGTGAGGACCGACAGCAACCAGAGGAGTAGGTGAGGTGGCCAGGAGCAGCGTCAAGGACGAGAAGCAGTACGAGGCACTGCGTGACGAGGGCATGAGCAAGCAGAAGGCAGCTCGCATCGCCAACGCCTCGGCCGGGTCGTCACGGTCCTCCACCGGGCGCAAGGGTGGTGGATCGCCGAAGTACGAGGAGTGGAGCAAGCAGGACCTCTACGAGAAGGCCAAGCAGGTCGGGATCGAGGGCCGCTCCTCCATGAGCAAGTCGGAGCTGGCCGACGCCCTGCGCAACCACTGACGGGCCGGCCGCGCCGCCCGCCGGAGCTCAGCCATCGGCTGCTCCGGCCTGGCCGTGGACCCGGTCGTGGAGGCCGGCCTGGGTGGCCGGGCTCATGGTGAGGGGCACGTCGAGCCCGTGGACGTGCTGGAGGTGCAGCCGGAGGGTCCCGTCCTCGCCGCTCACTCCCTCGTGGTCGTGGACTGCAGGCGCGGATTCCTCCTCCGCCTCGTGGATGGCTTCCTCGGGGACCTCGGCCATGACGACGACCGGGACGTTCCCGCCGGCGATCGTCCGGAAACCCTGGACCGGGCCGGGTTGACCGCCGTCCCTAGGGGCGTGCCGCCCATGCTGGCGGTGCCCGGTCCGCTCCCCCCCGACGAGGACGCCTTCGCCTACGAGGTGAAGTGGGACGGCGTGCGGGCGCTGGCGTCCGTGTCCGACGGCCAGGTCCACCTGGAGAGCCGCAAGCTGGTCGACATCACCCCTCGCTACCCAGAGCTGTCGGACTTGACCTCGTGCGTGGGCCGGCCGGTGCTGCTGGACGGGGAGGTGGTGGCCTTCGACGAGGCGGGCCGGCCCAGCTTCGGCCACCTCCAGCACCGCATGCACCTCACCGATCCCCGGGACGTGCGCCGGCGGATGGAGACCCATCCCGTGACGTTCATGGTCTTCGACCTGCTGTGGCTCGAGGACCGGTTCGTGGTCGAGCTGCCCTACGTCGAGCGCCGGCAGCTCCTCGAGAGCCTGGGCCTCGACCACCCGTGCCTGTCGGTCCCCCGCAACCACGTCGGCGACGGCGCCGGCCTGCTCGCCGCCACCAGGGCGCAGGGGCTGGAGGGCATCGTGGCCAAGCGCCTCAGCTCCCCCTACGAGCCCGGACGCCGCTCCCGCTCCTGGGTGAAGGTCAAGGCCAAGCCCCGTCAGGACGTCGTGGTGGGCGGGTGGATCCCCGGGTCGGGCAACCGGTCGGGGCGCATCGGAGCCCTGCTGGCGGGCTACTACGACCCGAGCGGACTGCGCTTCGCCGGGCGGGTGGGCACAGGCTTCACCGAGCGCACCCTCGAGGAGCTGGGCCGGGCTCTGGTCTCCCTGGAGCGGCCCACCAGCCCCTTCGCCGACAGCGTCCCCTACAAGCAGGCCCGCTTCGTGGAGCCCCGCCTCGTGGCCGACGTGGAGTTCGGCGAGTGGACCGCGGGCGGCACCATGCGGCACCCGTCCTTCAAGGGCCTCCGGGACGACAAGGCGCCCGAAGAGGTGGTGCGGGAGACTCCGGCGCGACAATAGGGCCATGGCCAGGTCGATCTGGGGCGGCGCCATCAGCTTCGGGCTCGTCAACGTGCCCGTGAAGCTGTTCACGGCGGTCCGCAAGAAGGACGTGCGCTTCCATCAGCTGCACTCCAAGGACGGGGCCCGCATCCAGCAGAAGCGGGTGTGCACCCTCGACGGCGAGGAGGTGCCTTACGAGGAGGTGTCCAAGGGCTACGACCTGGGCGGCGACCAGTACGTGATGATCGACCCCACCGAGCTCGAGGAGCTGGACCCGGAGAGCACGCACACCATCGACATCGAGGACTTCGTCGACCTGGACCAGATCGACCCGCTGTACTTCGACTCCTCGTACTACGTGGTGCCCGACGAGCGGGGGGCCAAGCCCTACCGCCTGCTGCTGGAGGCCATGCGTGATTCCAACAAGGTGGGGATCGCCAAGGTGGTCATGCGCACCAAGCAGTACCTGGTGGCCATCCGTCCGGTCGGCGACGCCCTGGTCATGTCCACCATGAACTTCGCCGACGAGGTGGTGCCCCAGGAGGAGATCGAGGGACTGCCCGGCAAGGTCGGCGACGTGTCCGAGCGCGAGCTCAAGATGGCCAGCCAGCTGATCGAGACGCTGAGCACCGACTTCGTCCCCAACAAGTACGAGGACACCCACCGGGCCCAGGTGCTGGAGCTGATCGAACGCAAGGCCGAGGGCGAGGAGGTCGTGGCCCAGCCCGCCGCCGAGCCGAGGCGGCCGGTGGTCGACCTGATGGCGGCGCTGGAGGCCTCGCTGGCCGCGGCCAAGGGCGACCGGGACGAGACCCAGGACGAGTCACAGAAGGCTTCGTGAGCCCGGCGGGGACCACGGTCGCCGTCCAGGGGCGCCAGCTCACCCTCTCCAACCTGGACAAGGTGCTGTACCCCGAGGTGGGCTTCACCAAGGGCCAGGTCATCGCCTACTACCAGGCCGTGGCCGGCGCCATCCTCCCCCACCTGGCAGGCCGGCCCCTCACCCTCAAGCGCTATCCCAACGGCGTCGACGGCGAGTACTTCTACGAGAAGCGCTGCCCATCGCACCGGCCGCCGTGGGTGGAGGTGGCGCCCATATGGAGCCGGCACAACCGAGCCGAGGTCGGCTACTGCGTCGCCTCCGACCTGCCCACCCTGGTGTGGGTGGCCAATCTGGCCTCCTTGGAGCTGCACACCTCGCTGTCCCGGGCCGAGGACATCGACCGACCGACCATGGTGGTGTTCGACCTCGACCCCGGGCCACCGGCCACCATCGTGGAGTGCTGCCGGCTGGCGCTGCGCCTGCGCGAGCTGTTCGGC
>JALYHE010000150.1 GCA_030776705.1 Actinomycetota bacterium
ACCTCCGCCAGGCCGTGGGCCTGCCCGAGCGGGACGGGCTGCTCGTGCGCCAGGTCGAAGACGACAGCCCGGCCGGCCGGGCCGGCGTTCGCTCCGGGGACCTCATCGTGGCCGCCGCCGGCCGGGACGTCACCAGCCTCGACGAGCTGTTCGAAGCCCTAGACGCCGTGGAGGAGGACGGCTCGCTCGCCCTCAGGGTGGTGCGAGGGGTGGACGAGCTGGAGGTCAGCGTCGGATTCGCGGGCGGGGCCCGGGCCGAGGGGTCGGCATGACCTCCGCCGTGATCGAGGCCGAGCCGGTCCAGGCCGAGGTCGGCGCCCTCGACGCCTACTCGCGGGTGGTGGTGGACGTGGCCGAGCGCCTGCTGCCGTCGGTGGCCAGCCTCCGGGTGATGAGGAAGGTGAGGGGCGGGCGGGTGCCCCACGGCTCGGGCTCGGCCGTGGTGGTGACGGCCGACGGCTTCCTGCTCACCTCGGCCCACGTGGTGGACGGCTCGGCGGGCGGCACGGCCAGCTTCGCCGACGGGCGGGAGCTGGCCTTCGACGTGGTGGGCAGCGACCCGCTCTCCGACCTGGCCGTGGTCAGGGTGACAGGTGACGGCCTGTCCCCGGCCATCCTCGGTGACGCCGACGGGCTGCGGGTGGGACAGCTGGTGGTGGCCGTGGGAAACCCCCTCGGGTTCGGGGGGTCGGTGAGCGCCGGCGTGGTGAGCGCCCTGGGACGCTCGGTCCCGACCCGTTCCGGCGCCCACGGACGGCTGGTGGAAAACGTCATCCAGACCGACGCCTCGCTCCATCCCGGCAACTCGGGTGGGGCCCTGGCCACGGGGCGCAGCGACGTGGTGGGCATCAACACCGCCGTGGTGGGCCCAGGGTTCGGACAGGGTCTGGGCCTGGCCGTGCCCGTGAACGCCGCCAGCCGGGCCATCGTGGCCGCCTTGATGAGGGACGGAAGGGTACGGCGCGCCTACCTCGGCATCGCCGGCGGCACCCGGCCGCTGCCGCCACGCGCCGCCCGGCTCACGGGCCGGGAGCGAGGCCTCGAGGTGGTGTCGGTGGTGGCCGGGAGCCCGGCCGCCGTGGCCGGCGTCCGCCCGGAGGACATCGTGGTCGAGGTGGACGGCGTGGCGGTGGCCGATGTCGGCGACCTGCAGGGACTGATGACCGCCGATCGCATCGCCAGGCCCGTGGCCATGAGCGTGGTGAGGGCCGGCCAGGTGCGGACCTTCGAGGTCGTGCCCGAGGAGCTCCGGTGACTGCGGTGACTGCGGTGAAGATCGTGGGCATCGGTGGGTCGCTGTCGCCCCGCTCGTCCAGCCTTCGGGCCCTGGCCACGGCCCTGGGTGGGGCCGAGGCGGCCGGTGCCGAGACCGAGGTCCTCGACGTCAGGGAGCTGGACCTGCCCTTCTTCGAGACCCGCACCGAGGAGAAGCCACCCGACGCCGTGCGGCTGTGCGACGCCGTGCATGCCGCCGACGGCCTGATCTGGAGCAGCCCCCTCTACCACGGCACGGTGAGCGGGTCGTTCAAGAACGTCCTCGACTGGCTGGAGCTGCTCGCCGACCGCGATCCTCCCTACCTCACCAACAAGGTGGTGGGTCTCATCGCCGCCGCCGGTGGCGGCCACGGGCTGCAGGCCGTCAACACCATGGAGTTCGTGGTCCGGGCCCTGCGGGGGTGGGCCGTCCCCCTGGTCGTCCCCATCGCCCAGGCCTTCAGGGCCTTCGACGAGGAGGGGCGACCGCTCGACGCCCGCCTCGACCGGCAGCTCCGAGGCCTGGGCGCCGAGGTGGTCAGGGCCGCCGGCCGCCTGGCCGCGGCCTGAGACGGCGGCCCGGAAGGATCTCCCTGCTCAGCCGTCGGCCAGGCTGATGTCCACCGAGTCCTGGTCCGCCTCCTCCAAGACCAGCTCGGCCACCGAGCCGGCGTCCCGCAGGTCGGACTCGGCGGCGCGGAGGGCGTCTAGGCGCTCCGGCCCGTCCCGAACCACGAGTCGGGCCACGGGGGCCCGCTGGGAGAGCTTGGCCTCGCTCTTGGCTCGGCGCACCTGGCCCAGAACGTCGGAGGTCGTCTCCAGCACGAGTGGGTCGGCGCCGTCGGCCACGGCCCGCAGCTCCCCGGCCTCGGGCCAGCCCTGGCGGTGGACGGAACCGTCCTGCCACCACGACCACACCTCCTCGGTGACGAAGGGGAGGAACGGGGCGAACAGGCGCAGGAGGGTGGACAGGGCCAGCTCCAGGGACTGGTTGGCCGAGGCGCCACCGTCGCCGCCTCCGTAGGCCCGGTTCTTCACCAGCTCCAGGTAGTCGTCGCAGAACGACCAGAAGAAGGCCTCGGTGCGCTCGAGGGCCCGGGTGTAGTCGTAGGCCTCGAAGGCGGCGGTGGCGTCGTCCACCACGCCGGCCAGGCGGTCCAGCACGGCCACGTCCAGGGGAGCGGAGACGTCGCCCTCCGAGGTGGGCATGGACAGGACGAACCTCGAGGCGTTGAGCACCTTGATGGCCAGTCGCCGGCCCACCTTTATCTGGCCCTCGTCGAAGGCGGTGTCGGCACCGGGCCGACCGCTGGCCGCCCAGTACCGCACCGCGTCCGACCCGTACGAGCGCAGCAGGCCGATGGGCGTGACCACGTTGCCCTTGGACTTGGACATCTTCTTGCGGTCAGGGTCGAGGACCCAGCCCGAGATGGCGGCGTCGGTCCAGGGCAGTGACTCGTGCTCGAGGTGGGCCCTCACGGTGGTGGAGAAGAGCCAGGTGCGGATGATCTCGTGGGCCTGGGGCCGCAGGTCGTAGGGGAAGACCCGGCCGAACAGGTCGGGGTCGTCCTCCCAGCCTCCGGCGATCTGGGGGGTCAGCGACGAGGTGGCCCAGGTGTCCATGACGTCGGGGTCGGCGGTGAAGCCGCCGGGCTGGTCGCGCTGGGTCTCCTCGTAGCCGTCGGGCACGTCGGTGGCGGGGTCGACGGGCAACCGGTCCTCGCCAGGCATCAGGAAGCGCTCGACCTCGACCTGGCCGTCCTCGCCGAGCGGGTACCAGACGGGGAAGGGGATGCCGAATAAGCGCTGCCGGCTGATGAGCCAGTCCCCCGAGAGCCCCTCCACCCAGGTCCGGTAGCGGGCCCGCATGAAGGAGGGGTGCCAGAGCAGCTCCTCGCCGCGCTCGAGGAGCTCCTTGCGGAGGGCCTGGTCGCGGCCTCCGTTGGTCAGGTACCACTGCCTGCTGGTGACGATCTCGAGCGGCCGGTCGCCCTTCTCGAAGAACTTGACGGGGTGAGTGATGGGGCGGGGCTCGCCCACCAGGTGGCCCGATTCCTCCAATAGCTCGACGATGCGGCGCCGGGCCTGGTTCACCGTCTTGCCGGCCAGCTCCGACCACGGCCCGCCCGGGGCCACGCCGGGCGGGGGAGTGCTCAGCACCCGCCCGTCGCGACCCAGCACGTTGCGCACGGGGAGGTCCAGCTCCCGCCACCAGGTGACGTCGGTCACGTCGCCGAAGGTGCAGATCATGGCGATCCCCGATCCCTTCTCAGGGTCGGCCAGGTCGTGGGCCAGCACCGGGACCTCCACGTCGAACAGGGGTGTGCGCACGGTCTTGCCGAAGCGGGGCTTGAAGCGCTCGTCGTCGGGATGGGCCACCAGGGCCACGCACGCCGGGACCAGCTCGGGGCGGGTGGTCTCGATCTCGACGTCCCCGCCGTCATCCTCGGCACCCGGGAACCGGATGCGGTGGTAGGCGCCGGCCAGCTCCCGGTCCTCGAGCTCGGCCTGGGCCACGGCGGTGCGGAAGTCCACGTCCCACAGCGTGGGCGCCTCGGCCCGGTAGGCCTCACCTCGGGACAGGTTGCGGAGGAAGGCGCGCTGGGCCGCCCGGCGGGAGCGGTCGTCGATGGTGGCGTAGGTGATGGTCCAGTCCACGGAGAGGCCCAGGGCCCTGAACAGCTGCTCGAAGGCCTGCTCGTCCTCGGCGGTCAGCCGGTGGCACAGCTCGATGAAGGCCTGACGGGAGATCGGGACCTGCTCGCCCTGCCCCGGCCGGGGCAGCTCGGCGTGGGGGTCGAAGGGCAGCGACGGGTCGCAGCGCACGCCGAAGTAGTTCTGGACCCGGCGCTCGGTGGGCAGGCCGTTGTCGTCCCAGCCCATGGGGTAGAAGACCTCCTTGCCCCGCATGCGCCAGTAGCGGGCCAGCAGGTCGGTGTGGGTGTAGGAGAAAACGTGGCCCACGTGCAGGGACCCGCTCACCGTGGGGGGAGGGGTGTCGATGGCGTACACGGACTGCCGGGGCTTGCCTCGGTCGAAGCGGTAGGTGCCCGCCTCCTCCCAGCGGGCGCTCCACTTGTCCTCGAGCCCCTCCAAAGACGGCTTCTCGGGGACGCCGGCCGACATGGCGTTACCGTACTTTGCGTGCTCCGGCTGCACGATACGGCCCTCGGCGAGGTGGTCGAGCTCTCCCTGCGCGACCCGGGACAGGTCTCGCTGTACGTGTGTGGGCCCACCGTGTACGACGATCCCCACCTCGGCCACGGTCGCTTCGCGCTGGTGTGGGACGTGCTGCGCCGCTACCTCGAGTGGAGCGGGCTGGCCGTGCGCTTCGTGTCCAACGTCACCGACGTCGACGACAAGATCATCGCCCGGGCCCGGCGGGACGGCACCACTCCCGCGGAGGTCGCTCAGCGCTACGAGGAGGTCTGGTACCGGACCATGGACGCCCTAGGGGTCCGTCGTCCCGACCACGACCCTCATGCCACCGCCTACGTGGCCCACATGGTCGAGCTGGTGGAGCAGCTCGTGGACAAGGGCATCGCCTACGAGACCTCCGACGGCGTGTACTTCGACGTGGACGGGGTGGACGACTACGGGGCGCTGGCCCGCCAGCCCCTCGAGACCCTGAGGGCGGGGGCCAGGGTGGACGTGGTCGAGGAGAAGCGCTCGGCCCTCGACTTCGCCCTCTGGAAGAAGTCAGAGCCGGACCGGCCCGAGGGGGACCCGGAGTGGCCGTCGCCGTGGGGCCCGGGCCGGCCCGGGTGGCACACCGAGTGCGTGGTCATGGCCCTGGACCTGCTCGGCGAGGGTTTCGACCTCCATGGGGGCGGGATCGACCTGGCCTTCCCCCACCACGAGAACGAGCGGGTGCAGGCCGAGGCCGTGGGGCGGGAGTTCGCCCGCCGCTGGGTGCACAGCGGCTTCGTGGTGGGCCCGGGGGGTTCGAAGATGTCCAAGTCGCTCGGCAACTACACGTCCCTCGTCGACCTGCTGGACCGCAACGACCCCAGGGCCTACCGGCTGCTCGTCCTCCAGTCCCACTACCGGGCGCCGCTGGAGGTCGGGCCCGGGAGCATCGAGCGGGCCGAGCGCAGCCTCGAGCGCCTGGACGAGCTGGCCCGCCGGGCCGCCGGTGGCACCGCGTCCCCGGACCCTGCCGCTCTCGATACGTTCCGCTCCCACATGGACGACGACCTGGGAACCCCCGCCGCCACTGCCCTGCTCTTCGAGCTCGTGGCCGGGGCCAACGCCGGCTTCGACGCCGGTGACACCGCGGCGGGGGCTTCGCTTGCCGCCGCGGCCCTGGAGATGGCCGGCGTCCTGGGCCTGGAGCTGCGCAGCGGCGACGAGCGGCCGGACGAGGAGGCGGCCCGGCTGGTGGCCGAGCGTGACGCGGCCCGTGCGGGCCGGGACTTCGCCCGGGCCGACGCCATCCGCGAGGAGCTGGTGGGGCGGGGCTGGACGGTGAAGGACACGCCGGAGGGCACCAAGTTGCAGCGCCGGCGAGGCGGACCGGAGGGCCCGGCCGCGCCGTGACGGCGCCCCCGCTGCTACGGTCCTTGGGAGCAGCAGCAGCACTGAAGTCGAGAAGGAGGATCGCCATCGTGGCGACCGGCACCGTGAAGTGGTTCAACCCCGAGAAGGGCTTCGGGTTCATCTCCCAGCCTGGCAGCGCGGACGTGTTCGTCCACCACACCGCTATCCAGGCCGAGGGGTACCGCAGCCTCGCCGAGGGCCAGCAGGTGGAGTTCGAGGTCGAGCAGACGCCCAAGGGCCTGGCCGCGGCGAACGTCCGGCCGCTGTAGGCGGGCGCCCGCCGGGCGCCAGCGTTCATGTCGCGATGACGTGCCAACAGGGGGCGACCTGTCGCGACATGAACGAGGGATCACATCCCTTCAGGCCGGGTAGCTGATGACGGAGCGGGCCACCTCGCCGCCCTCCATGGCCGCGAAGGCCTCGTTGACCTGGTCGAGGGCGATGATCCTGGTCACCAACTCGTCGAGCTCGAGCCGGCCCTGGTGGTAGAGCTCGACCAGGCGGGGCACGTCCCGGCGGACGTCGGCCGACCCGTACCAGCAGCCCTTGACGGTCTTGGCCGACATCACCATCCCGAGGAAGGCGGGGACCTGGAGCCTGGCGGCCATCCCGGGCAGTCCGACCAGGACGGCCTGGCCCCCTCGGCGGGTCATGGTGACGGTCTGGTCGATGGTGCGCTGAAGGCCGACGACCTCGAAGCTGACGTCGGCGCCGCGCTGGCCCGTGAGCGCCATGACCTTGGCCACCGGGTCGCCCTGGCTGGCGTCGACCACGTCGGTGGCACCGAACCGCCGAGCCGTCTCCAGCTTGGCCCGGCTCACGTCGACGGCTATGACCCTCTCGGCCCCGGCCAGCCGGGCCCCCTGCACCACGTTGAGGCCCACGCCTCCGCAGCCCACCACCGCCACCGTGTCGCCGTCACCCACGTCGGCGGTGTTCGTGGCCGCTCCCACCCCGGTGAGCACGGCGCAGCCGAGCAGGGCGGCCACGTGAAGGTCGAGGTCGGGGTCCACCTTCACCACGCCCGTCTCGGGGACAACCGCCATCTCCGAGAACGTCCCCGCCGCCGAGAGCTGGAACAGCGGCGCCCCGCCCGACACCAGGCGGGTGGTGCCGTCCAGCAGGCCACCCGTGGCGAAGGCGACGGTGGACCTCTCGCAGAGGTGGGCGTCACCGCGGCTGCACCAGAAGCACCGCCCGCACTGCGGCACCCAGCAGGTGACGACGTGGTCCCCGGGGTGGACGCTGGTGACCTCGTCGCCGACCTCGGCCACCACCCCGGCACCCTCGTGGCCGAGCACCATGGGGACCGGCGCCAAGGTGGTGCCGTTCTGCACGGACAGGTCCGTGTGGCACACGCCCGACGCCCTCATCCGCACCAGAACCTCGCCCGGACGGGGCCCTTGGACCTCGACGTCGTCCCGGACCTCGAGAGGCGCGCCGACGCCGGTCATGACGGCGGCCCGGACCATGCCGGGAATCTACCGCTGGCCTTCCCGGTCCTCTCGCTCGGCCGCCTTCACGGCGTAGCCGAGGATGATGGCGGGCAGGAGGGTGACCACGGTGGCGGCCAGGGCCCCTACGCCCACGGCGGCCACGGCCCGGTTCTCGAGGCCG
>JALYHE010000151.1 GCA_030776705.1 Actinomycetota bacterium
ACTTCACCCCGTTCGAGCAGATCGACAAGGCGCCCGAGGAGAAGGCCCGGGGGATCACCATCTCCATCGCCCACGTCGAGTACCAGACCGAGAACCGCCACTACGCCCACGTCGACATGCCGGGCCACGCCGACTACATCAAGAACATGATCACCGGCGCGGCCCAGGTGGACGGGGCCATCCTGGTCGTCTCCGCTGCCGACGGCCCGATGCCCCAGACCCGCGAGCACGTCCTGCTGGCCCGCCAGGTAGGCGTGCCCTCCATCGTGGTGGCGCTCAACAAGGCGGACATGGTCGACGACGAGGAGCTGCTGGACCTGGTCGAGCTCGAGGTGCGGGAGCTGCTCAGCGACTACGAGTTCCCCGGTGACGACTCGCCCGTGGTGCGGGTCTCGGCTCTCAAGGCCCTCGACGGGGACGGGGAGTGGATCGAGCGGATCCACGAGCTCATGGAGGCGGTCGACACCTACATCCCCGAGCCACAGCGCGAGACCGACAAGCCCTTCCTGATGTCGATCGAGGACGTGTTCAGCATCACCGGTCGAGGCACGGTGGTGACCGGGCGCATCGAGGCGGGGACGGTGAAGATCGGCGAGGAGGTCGAGATCGTCGGGCTCCGTCCCACCCAGAAGACGGTCTGCACGGGCATCGAGATGTTCAACAAGTCCCTGGACCAGGGCCAGGCCGGCGACAACGCTGGGATCCTCCTGCGGGGCATCAAGAAGGAGGACGTGGAGCGGGGCCAGGTCCTGGCCAAGCCGGGGAGCATCACCCCCCACACCAACTTCGAGGCCCAGGTGTACGTCCTCACCAAGGAGGAGGGCGGGCGCCACAAGCCGTTCTTCAACAACTACCGGCCCCAGTTCTACTTCCGCACCACCGACGTCACCGGCACCATCGCGTTGCCCGAGGGCACCGAGATGGTGATGCCCGGCGACAACACCACCATGACGGTCGAGCTGGGCAAGCCCATCGCCATGGACGAGGGCCTGCGCTTCGCCATCCGCGAGGGCGGGCGCACGGTGGGGGCCGGGCGCGTCACCAAGATCTTGAAGTGACGTCCCGTGCCTGACGGCAGGCAGAAGATCCGGATCCGCCTCAAGGCCTACGACCACGAGGTCATCGACCAGTCCACCAAGAAGATCGTGGAGACGGTGCTGCGCACCCAGGCCAAGGTCCGAGGCCCGGTGCCGCTGCCCACCGAGAAGCACCGCTACACGGTCATCCGCTCCCCGCACAAGTACAAGGACAGCCGCGAGCACTTCGAGATGCGCATCCACAAGCGCCTGATCGACATCGTCGAGCACAGCCCCAAGACGGTGGACTCGCTCCAGCGCCTCGACCTGCCCGCCGGCGTAGACATCGAGATCAAGATCCAGTAGCCGCTCGGCCCGGCTCGTCCACGAGCGGGCGTCGGGCGGTTCAGTCGGCAGGGACCACCCTGGTACCGGCGGCCAGGTCGTGAAGGCCCCGACCGTCGGGACGGAGGAGCACGAACGCCAGCAGCACCACGGCGGTGCCGAAGTCCAGGGCCACGCCCACCTCGGAGGAGAGCCGTTCGCTGATCAGGACCACGGGCAGAGCGGTCACCACGACGGTACGCACCGCCGAGCGCCACAGGTCCGGAGGCGCCGGCGTCCCGAGAGTGCGCACCTTGACCCTGAGCAACCGCTTGCCGATCGTCTGCCCGAGCCACCACGTGAGCATGACCTCGTACAGGAACGCGGCCACGGCCATGGCCATGTTCACCGCCGGGAACCAGTCGGGCGCCTCGGAGCGGTCGGCGGGCCGGGCCCCGCCGAAGGCCAGGTTCAAGGCGACGGTCGTGGGCAGCACCCAAATGAGGCTGTCCACCACCCGGGCCGCCACCCGGCGGCCCACGTTGGCGGCGCGAAGGGGCTGCTCTTCATGCCCGTCGTCGCTCACGTCGTCATCATCGCGGCCGATTCGGGGAGGTGGCGATGCTGTTAACATCTGTCGTTCCCAATCGATGTCCGCGGGCGCCCATCACGGGAACCCCGTGGCACAACCGACATGGCGCTCCGCCGGGACCTCCCGAGCGGAGCTTTCGCGTGAGAACGGGCAAGTCGTATGGCGAGCAAGGCGATCGTCGGCGAGAAGGTCGGCATGACCCAGGTCTGGAGCGACGGCGACCGCGCCGTCCCGGTGACCGTGGTCAAGGTGCCGCCCGTCCGCGTCGTCCAGGTGAAGACGCCAGAGCGCGACGGCTATGCCGCCCTGCAGGTGACGTTCGGCTCGGTGAAGCCATCCCGTCTCAACAAGCCTCGGTCCGGCCACTTCGCCAAGGCGGACGTGGAACCCGGTCCCAAGCTGGTGGAGCTGCGCGTCGACGACGCCGGCGGCTACCAGGTGGGTCAGGAGCTCAGGGTCGACCAGCTGGCCGCAGGCGAGAAGGTGGACGTCACCGCGGTGAGCAAGGGCAAGGGGTTCGCCGGGCCCATGAAGCGGCACAACTTCGCCGGCCAGGGCGCCTCCCACGGCAACCACAAGAAGCACCGGGCCCCCGGTGCGGTGGGGGCGTGCGCCACCCCCGCTCGGGTGTTCAAGGGCACCCGCATGGCCGGCCAGCTCGGCGCCCAGAGGGTCACGACCTTGAACCTGGAGGTGGTGCAGGCCGACGCCGAGCGCGACCTTCTCCTCGTGAAGGGTGCCGTGCCCGGTCCCCGTGGCGGCCTGGTCCTGATCCGGGACGCCGTGAAGGGCGGAAGCTGACCATGGCTGCGGTCGACGTCCGTCGCCTGGACGGCTCCACGGCCCGGTCGGTGGAGCTCGACGACGCCGTCTTCGGCATCGAGCCCAACGTCGCCGTCATGCACCAGGTGGTCACCGCCCAGCTGGCCGCGGCCAGGGCCGGCACCCACTCCACGCGCACCCGCGCCGAGGTCCGTGGCGGCGGGGGCAAGCCGTGGCGCCAGAAGGGCACCGGCAGGTCGAGGCAGGGCTCGTCCCGCTCGCCGCAGTGGGAGGGCGGCGGTGTGGCCCACGGGCCGAAGCCGCGCAGCTACCGGCAGAGGACCCCGAAGAAGATGGTGCAGCTCGCCCTGCGCTCGGCGCTCTCCGACCGGGCCTCGACGGGCCGGGTGGCGGTGGTGGAGGGCTGGACGTTCGCCGCGCCCAGGACCAAGGACGCCGTCGCAGCCCTCGCCGCCCTGGGCATCGAGGGCCGCGTAC
>JALYHE010000152.1 GCA_030776705.1 Actinomycetota bacterium
GCTCTGGCCCGGGTGGTGCCGGGCGGGAGCCGGGTGCCGGTGGCCGCCGTGGGGCTGGCCGGCCTGGTGATCGTGACCGCACTGGCCGTGCCCCTGCCTCGCAACGTCGGGCCCGTCGAGGCCGTCATCCGCCTGCCGTCGACCGGGCCCAGCAGCCACGTGGAGGTGGAGCTCCTACCGCCCGACGCGGCCCGGGATGCCACCTCCCTGGCGGTGTCGTCCTGGCAGGGCGGCGGTCGGGTGGTGACCGGACTGCGGGCGGTAGGCCCGGGCCGGTACGTGTCGAAGGAGCCCGTGCCGGTCGGAGGCGCCTGGAAGTCGATGGTCTCGCTCCAGCGGGGCGACGAAGTGATGGCCGCGCCCATCCACCTGCCCGCCGACCCCGAGATCGGGGCGCCGGCCGTGCCCGCCATACCGGAGCGCAGGGTCCCGTTCGTGCGCAACACCGAGGTGCTGCTCAGGGAGGCCCACCCCGGGCCGGGGTGGGTGGCATGGGCCGTCTACGGCGGTCTGGCCGCGGTGGCCGCGGTCTGGCTGGCCCTGTTCGCCTGGTGCGCCCGTCGGACCCCCGGCGCGGCCTACACCGGCAAGGAGGCCGAAGCCGGCCCGGTGGTGCTGCCCAGACCGGCCTCGCCGGTGACATAGCCCCCGGCGCCGGTGGCGTAGCCTCCCCGGGCTGAGTGCCCGCGTCTCCTGAGCCATCGGCCGCCAGCCAGCTGGAGCAGACCCTCTTCGAGGTCAAGCGCGTCATCGTGGGCCAGGGCCACATGGTGGAGCGGCTCCTGGTGTGCCTGCTGGCGCGGGGGCACTGCCTGCTGGAGGGGGTCCCCGGCCTGGCCAAGACCCTGGCCGTGGAGACGGTGGCGCGGGTCGCGGGCGGGTCCTTCTCCCGGGTCCAGTTCACCCCCGACCTGGTGCCCGCCGACGTGGTGGGCACCCGCATCTGGCGTCCCTCCCAGGAGTCCTTCGACGTAGAGCTGGGACCCGTCTTCGCCAACTTCGTCCTGGCCGACGAGATCAATCGGGCTCCGGCCAAGGTCCAGTCGGCCCTGCTCGAGGTCATGGCCGAGCACCAGGTGACGATCGGGGGGAGGAGCTACCCGGTGCCCGAGCCGTTCTTCGTGCTGGCCACCCAGAACCCCATCGAGTCCGAGGGCGTCTACGCCCTTCCCGAGGCGCAGCGTGACCGGTTCTTCATGAAGGTGGTCCTCGGCTACCCGAGCGCCGGCGAGGAGCTCGAGATCGTGCACCGGATGGGCACCGACCCCCCCGAGGCGTCACCGGCCCTGGAGCCGGCCGACTTGCTGCGGCTCCAGCGAGCCGCCGACTCGGTCTTCGTCGACCGGGCTGTGGTCGACTACGCCGTCAGGCTGGTGCTGGCCACCCGCTCGCCGGAGGAGCACGGCCTCCCCGACCTGTCCACCCTGATCGCCTTCGGAGCGAGCCCCCGGGGCAGTCTCGGGCTGGTGGCGGCGGCTCGGGCCCTGGCCCTGTTGCGAGGGCGCGACTACGCCCTTCCCCAGGACGTCTTCGACTGCGCTCCCGACGTCCTCCGGCACCGGCTCGTGCTCTCGTACGAGGCGCTGGCCGACGGCGTCACGCCCGAGGAGGTCCTGTCGCGCATCCTCTCCACCGTCCCCGCCCCGAGGGTTTCCCCCCGCCAGGGTGAGGCCGAGGTCCACCCGGGTGAGCAGGTACGGGCCCAGGGCCAGTGGCAGTCCCCCGGGCAGCCGCTCGGGCAGGACCAGCGGCCGGCGTGACGGTGCCGCCCTCCCTCCGAGAGCACACGCCCGAGGCGGTGCTGCGCCGCTTGGAGCTCACGATCGGCAGGCGCCTCGACGGCCTCCTCCAGGGGGACTACCACGGCCTGCTGCCCGGGCCCGGCTCGGAGCCGGACGAGAGCCGCCCCTACCAACCCGGTGACGACGTGCGGCGCATCGACTGGAACGTCACCGCCCGCACCACCACCACCCACGTGCGGGACCCGATCGCCGACCGTGAGCTGGAGACCTGGATCCTGCTGGACCGTTCCCCGAGCATGGACTTCGGCACGGCGCGCTGCGAGAAGCGGGACCTGGCCCTGGCGGCGGCCTCGGCCGTGGGCTTCCTCACCCTTCGGGCCGGCAACCGGGTGGGAGCGGTGGTGCTGACCCAGGAGACGGCCCGGCGCCTGCCGGCTCGCCCCGGCCGCCAGGGCCTGCTGGCCCTGCTGTGGCAGCTGGCCCAGTCTCCCTCGGCCGCCGGGGGGGCCGGCACGGACCTGGCCGCGGGGATCGAGCACCTCCTCCGCCCGCCCCGGCGGCGAGGCCTGGCCGTGGTGGTGTCGGACTTCCTCTCCGACACCGCCTGGGACCGGCCCCTGCGGGCCCTGGTCCAGCGCCACCAGGTGCTGGCCATAGAGGTCGTCGACCCCCGGGAGCTGGAGCTCCCCGCCGTCGGCTACCTGACGCTGGTCGACCCCGAGACGGGTCGGACCCGTGACGTCCAGACCGCCAGGCGCTCGACCCGCGAGCGCTACGCCGCCGCCGCAGCCCAGCAGCGGGCCGACATCGCCCACCGTCTGCGCCGGGCCGGCGCCTCGCACCTCGTGCTCCGCACCGACGGGGACTGGCTCCTCGACATGGTGCGCTTCGTGCTGGCCCGGCGGCGAGCCGGCCCCCCGGCGCGGGCGGCCCGGTGAGCTTCCTCGCCGGCCAGCGGCTCTGGCTGCTGCTGGCCGTGGCCGGGCTGGCCGCTTGTTACGTGTTCCTGCAGTTCCGCCGCCGGGCCTACGCGGTGCGGTTCACGAACCTGGCCCTGCTCGAGTCGGTGGCGCCCCGCCGCCCGGGCTGGCGCCGGCACCTGCCCGCCGCCGCCTTCCTGCTCATGCTGGCCAGCCTGGTGACGGCCTTCGCCCGCCCCACCGGCGTGGTCAAGGTCCCCCGGGAGAGGGCCACGGTGGTGGTGGCCATCGACACCTCCATATCCATGATGGCCACGGACGTGGAGCCCACCCGCCACGCCGCGGCCAAGGACGCCGCCGACCGCTTCGTGGACCGCCTCCCCGACCGGTTCAACGTGGGGCTGGTGTCGTTCTCCGGTGTGGCCCAGGTCCTCGTCCCCCCGACTAGGGAGCACTCAGACGTCCGCCGCGCCATCGGTGGCCTGACCCTCGGCCCCCGCACGGCCATCGGCGAGGGCATATTCGCCTCCCTGGACAGCCTGGCCGCCGCGCCCGAAGGCGGAGGAGGGGAGCCTCCGCCGGCCCGCATCGTGTTGCTGTCCGACGGCGAGACCACAACGGGGCGCACCAACGCAGAGGCCAGTGAAGCCGCTCGGGCCGCGGGTGTCCCTGTCTCGACCATCGCCTTCGGGACCGACTCCGGAGCCGTCAACGTGGGCGAGAGGCTGATCCGGGTTCCCGCCAACCGGCCCGCCCTCCGCGAGATCGCCGACCACACCGGCGGCTCCTTCTTCGAGGCCGCCTCCGGCGAGGAGCTGGGGGAGGTGTACGAGGACATCCGCAGCTCGGTCGGCTTCGCCGAGGAGCGGCGAGAGGTGGGCTCCTGGTTCGTGGGCCTCGGGCTGGTGCTGGCCGCGGCGGCCGCGGCGGGATCGCTGCTCTGGTCGTCGCGCCTGCCCTGATCGGGTGCTCGGCGCCCACGGCCGTTCGAGAGCCAGCAGGTAGCGTCGATCTCCGGTGGCCTCGCAGCTGAGCCTTGCTCCCGTCCTGGATGTGGCCGGGGCCGTGGTCCGCACGGGGACGTGCTCGTGGACCGACCCCACCCTCGTCAAGGAGACCGAGTGGTATCCGCGCCGCTCCATGTCAGCGGCGGAGCGCCTGGCGCACTACGCCGCCACCTTCCCGATCGTCGAGGCTGACAGCACCTACTACTGGCCGCCCTCTCCGGAGCTGGCCCGGAGCTGGGTGGAGCGCACGCCGCCGGGCTTCCGGATGAACGTCAAGGCCTACTCGCTGCTCACCCACCACCCGACGCGCCCGGACTCGCTGTGGGACGACCTCCGCCAGGCGGTGCCCCCCGAGCTGGAGGGCAAGCGCAACCTCTACGCCCATCACCTGAGCGACGAGGCCCTCGAGGAGGCCTGGTCCCGCTTCCGCCATGCCCTGGCCCCGCTCCACCAGGCCGGCCGCCTCGGGGCGGTGCTGCTCCAGTACCCCCAGTGGTTCACGCCGAAGCGGGCCAACCGCGACGAGATCGCCAGGGCCCGGGAGCGCATGGGCGACTACCCGGTGTGCGTGGAGCTGCGTTCGCCGTCATGGTTGGAGGACGACGAGCGCGACCGCACCCTCGGCCTCCTCGCCGAGCACGGCCTCGCCTACGTGGTGGTGGACGCTCCCGCCGTGTCCGGGCTTCCCACCGTTGTGGCGGCCACCACCGGCCTGGCCGTGGTCCGGTTCCACGGCCGGGCCGACGAGACCTGGAACAAGCGGGGTATCACCGCCGCCGAGCGGTTCCGCTACCTGTACGACGACCGGGAGCTGCGGGAATGGGTGCCACGGGTGGAGGACCTGGCCGAGGACAGCGACGAGGTGCACCTGCTCATGAACAACTGCTACCGCGACTACGGGGTGCGCAACGCGGCCGACCTGGCCGGTCTGCTGGCCCAGGTTGGCTCGACCAGAGCGCCTTCGGGACGCGGGTGAGCGCCGGGGTGGGCTGCATGGCCACCGCCGGCACGGCCCGCTGGGGACTGTGACCGAGACGCCGAGGCTCCTCGGCGAGCTGGACGCGGTCCTGGAGGCCGAGCAGCTGCTCGACACCGGCCACGTCGTGGCCCGGCTGGCGGCCCGGCACCCCGACCCCGGGCTGTCACGGGTCATGCGGGCGCTCTTCGCCGTGCTCCTAGCCGAGATCGACGTGCGCCTCGAGGAGCACGAGGCGGCATCGAGGCGGGCGGCCAGCGTGGAGGCGTTGATGGCGACCCTGGCCGACCTGCCCGAGGGCTACGGCCCCCGGCTGCTCGACTGGCGCACGGACCACCTGGTGGCCCGCCTCCTGCGGGCGGCCTGGCGCGACCACTCCCACCGGGCCTGGAGGGAGTACGAGGCCGGGGTCGGAGGCAGCGACGCCGGCGGGTCCGGCTGACGGCCGGCGGAGGGCCCTACAAGCGGGGGCGGCGGGTGCGGAACCCCGACACCGCGCTGAGGACGAGCAGGACGAGGGCGATGATCAGCAGCCACTTGAGCCCTTCCATGAAGAGCCCGACGCCCCCGAGGACGAGGGCCAGCAGCAGCAGGAGCAGGACGAGTCCCATCTTGTTCTCTCCGATCCACCGAGGCTGCGCCCCGGTGGGCGGAGCCTACCCCCGGCCCGGCGCCGGCCCGCTACGGCGGGCCATCACCTCGTCGATGAGCTGGCGGAGGGCGGGGGTGACGTCCTTCTCGCCCACCGATACGTGACGGCGCTCCTCCCCGCGGGTGACTATCAGGTCGTACTGGAACCGGTCGACGGCGCCGGGCCGGGGCCCGGGGCCCGGGAGGGCGGCCAGGTCGGCCTGCTCGAAGAGCGCCTCGATCCTCGCCGCCTCGTCGGGCGGGAGGTCGCCGGTGTCGAGCGAGGAGCGCACGGTGATGCCGGCGAAGCCGCCGCTGCGGGCCAGCTCGATGTGGAGGCCCTCGCTGCTCAAGCGCGCCCGGCCGGCGTCACCACACCGGCTTGACCTTGGCCGCGTCCCAGCCCGCCTCCACCGCGGCGTACTCGTCGCTCTGCCTGCCATAGGCCCGCTTGGCCACCCGCAGGGTGATGCCGGCGAAGGTGGCGAAGTCGTCCCTCGGCCTCAGCATGGGGTGGCGCAGGCTGTCGTACCAGATCCACCCAGCCCGCTCCCACGCCTGGCCTCCGAGGGTGGTGGCAGTCGTGTAGAAAGCGAAGTTGGGGATCCCCGAGTTGATGTGGACTCCGCCGTTGTCCTCCACCGTCTCCACGTAGTCGTCCATGGTCGCGGGCTGGGGGTCCTGTCCCAGGGTGGGGTCGTTGAACGCCGTGCCCGGTGCCTTCATCGAGCGCAGGGCGTCGCCTTGGATGTCGGGGCTGAACACGTCGGCGCCGATGAGCCAGTCGGCGTCCTCGGCCGACTGCTGCAGCTTGTACTGCTTCACGAGCGACCCGAAGACGTCGGACATGGACTCGTTGAGGGCACCTGACTGCCCGAAGTACTCGAGGGCGGCCTCGTCCTCGGTGACCCCGTGGCCCAGCTCGTGGCCGATGACGTCGAGCGACCCGGTGAGCGGCGAGAACAGCACGCCGTCGCCGTCGCCGAAGACCATGCGGCGGCCGTCCCAGAAGGCGTTGGCGTAGGCCTGCCCGAAGTGCACCACGCCCCGTAGGGGCATGCCCGCGTCGTCGATCGAGTTGCGCCCGTAGATCTCGCGGAAGAAGTTGAAGGTGTCGCCAAAGGCCTCGTAGGCCTGGTCCGTGGCGGTGTCGCCGGTGGGGCCCTCTCCTTCCTTGCGTACCACCGGGCCGTCGACCGTCTCCTCCCCACCGGCGTCCTGGATGATGCGGTTGGCCTGGGGCCGGGCCTTGACGGCGAGGGCGTCGGCGCCCTCCCTCGGCCCACCGGCGCGCACCTTGGCGTTCTGGAGCCGTGCGGCCCGGATGGACTGGTCCCGCATGAGGGTCCCGAGGGCGGCGTTGCGCTGCTCCTCGGTGCCGTTGCGGGCGGCCCGCTCCAGGATGTTGGGAGGCAGGATGCACTGCCTGCCGCAGCGGTGCCTCATGCTCGCTCCTTTCGGGCTCGCTTCAGCCCATGGTCGTCGTATGGCTCGGCTTGACCTTGAGGACGATGCGTTCGTCGCCGGGCTTGCCCAGGGGTAGACGTCCTCGTCTATGTACTTCTTGGCCATGGCGTTGATGAAGGCGTTGCCCTCGTCCTCCTCCACGCCGTCGAGCGTCCCCGGATCTCGAGACGGCGATAGGGGTTGTCCGGATGGTGATCGACAGGGAGACGCGGGGGTCGCGCAGCAGGTTCTTGTACTTCTGGCGGGTCTTGGTCTGGCTGAAGAGGACGTGCTCTCCGTCCCACTCGAACCAGACGGGTGAGTTGTGGGGTTCCCCGGTGGGGCCGATGGTGGCCACGTGGGCGAGGCCCTTCTTCTCGAGGATGTCTCGGTGGCTGTCGGGGATCATGGCTGGACACTACGACTCTCCCGCCGTCCATGTCGCGAAGTTCGACCCCCTGTTGGCCCAAGATCGCGACATGGACGCAGGGGTGAGCCTCGGGCTGAGCGGGCCCGATGCGCTGCATGCCGGCCATGCCGCCCGCGGCCTCGCCCTGTGGGCGTCGGACGAAGACGTGGAGCTGCAGGTCGAGGACGACGGCGGCTCGGCGGAGGTCGCCGCCCTCAACTACGGGCGCTTCGTCGACCGGGGCGTGGACGTGCTCCTCGGCCCGTACGGCAGTGGCATGGTCCGCCGCCTAGCGCCCTTGGTGTGCGACAGGGGCCGCGTCCTCTGGAACCACGGTGGCAGCGCCGACGACCTGGCCCGGCCCAACCTGGTGTCGGTGACGGCGCCGTCGTCGACCTACTTCGAGGAGCCGATCGAGGTGGCACTCTCCGAGGGCGTTACGGGTGCCGTCTTCGTGCACGGCCGGGGCCGGTTCGGGCGGGCCGTGGCCCGGGGCGGAGAGGAGGTGGCCCGGGGGCTGGGCATGGAGGCACGGGTGGTGGACACCGGCACGTGGCGGCAGCAAGGGTGGCAGCCTCCGACCCGCTGGGCGGTGCTCTTCTCCTCCACCTTCGACGACGACGTGGAGCTGGTGAGGGAGGCGTCACGCCGGCCGGCGCCCGTCGGCCTGGTCGGCTGTGTGGCCGCCGGCATCGACGCCTTCGGCGACCGCCTGGGCGAGCTGGCCGAGGGGGTGGTGGGGCCGGCGCAATGGTTCCCCGACGCGTCGGAGCCGGACGTCGGACCGTCGGGGGGGGACTTCGCCCGGCGCTTCGAGGAGGGCCACGG
>JALYHE010000153.1 GCA_030776705.1 Actinomycetota bacterium
GGCTAGAAGTCGTCCATGCCGCCGCCCGGCATGGCCGGCGCAGCCTCCTTCTCGGGCTTGTCGACGATGACCGCCTCCGTGGTCAGGAAGAGAGCGGCGATGCTGGCTGCGTTCTGGAGCGCCGAGCGCGTGACCTTGGCGGCGTCGATGACACCGGCCGAGAAGAGGTCCTCGTAGTCGCCGCTGGCGGCGTTGAGGCCGGTGGCACCCTCGAGGCCGCGCACCCTCTCGACCACCACGCCGCCCTCCAGGCCGGCGTTGACGGCGATCTGCTTGAGCGGCTCCTCCACGGACCGGGCCACGATGCGGGCACCCGTGGCCTCGTCGCCCTCGAGCTTCTCGGCCCGATCGAGCACGGCTGCCTGGGCCCTCAGCAGGGCCACGCCGCCGCCGGCCACGACCCCTTCCTCGACGGCCGCCTTGGTGGTGGACACGGCGTCCTCGATGCGGTGCTTCTTCTCCTTCAGCTCCACCTCCGTGGCCGCGCCCACCCGGATCACGGCCACGCCGCCCGAGAGCTTGGCCAGGCGCTCCTGGAGCTTCTCCCGGTCGTAGTCCGAGTCGCTGTTCTCGATCTCCGCCCTGATCTGGGCGATGCGGCCCTTGATGTCGGCGTCGGTGCCGGCGCCCTCCACCACGGTGGTCTCGTCCTTGGTGACCGTGACCTTGCGGGCCCGGCCCAGCAGGTCGAGGCTGACGTTCTCCAGCTTGAGGCCGACCTCCTCGGTGATCACCTGGCCACCGGTGAGGATGGCGATGTCCTGGAGCATGGCCTTGCGGCGTTCGCCGAACCCGGGGGCCTTGACCGCAGCCGACTTGAAGGTGCCGCGGATCTTGTTGACCACCAACGTGGCCAGGGCCTCGCCCTCCACGTCCTCGGCGATGATCACCAGGGGCCGACCCGACTGCATGACCTTCTCCAGCACGGGCAGCAGGTCCCGGACCGCCGAGATCTTCTGTCCGACCAGCAGGATGTACGGATCCTCCAGGACCGCCTCCATGCGCTCCGGGTCGGTGACGAAGTAGGGGGAGATGTAGCCCTTGTCGAAGCGCATGCCCTCGACCAGGTCCATCTCCATGCCGAAGGTCTGGGACTCCTCGACGGTGATGACCCCGTCCTTGCCGACCTTGTCGATGGCCTCGGAGATCATGGCGCCGATCTCGGGGTCGGCCGCCGAGATGGCCGCCACCTGGGCGATCTGGTCCTTGGACTCGGTCTCCTTGGAGATGCCCTTCAGGGCGTCCACGGCGGCCTCGACGGCCGACTCGATGCCGGTCTTCAGCGCCATGGGGTTGGCGCCGGCGGCCACGTTGCGGAGGCCCTCGTGGACCATGGCCCAGGCCAGGACGGTGGCCGTCGTGGTGCCGTCACCGGCCACGTCGTCGGTCTTCTTGGCCACCTCCTTGACCAGCTCGGCCCCCAGCTTCTCGTAGGGGTCCTCGAGCTCGATCTCCTTGGCGATGGACACCCCGTCGTTGGTGATGGTGGGCGCCCCCCACTTCCTCTCCAGGACCACGTTGCGGCCCTTGGGGCCGAGGGTCACCCGTACGGCGTCGGCGAGCTGGTTCATGCCGTGCTCGAGCGAGCGGCGAGCCTGCTCGTCGAAGGCGATCATCTTGGTCATCGGGTCGGTTCCTCCATGGACGTTCGGAGACGACTTAGCACGCTGGACTCAACGGACTTAGCACTCTGGCTGTTAGAGTGCTAAGGCTACCCGCCGCTTGTCACTCGAGGCAAGCGAGTGCCAGCGTCAGCCCCCTCCCCCGTTCATGTCGCTCGGCGCGCCGCCTCAGCCTCCGGCCACGGCGGGCACGATCGACACCGTCTGGCCGTCCTCCACCGGCGTGTCGAGGCCCTCCCGGAAGCGGACGTCCTCGTCGGCCACGAACACGTTGACGAACCGGCGCAGCTCCCCGGACTCGTCGAAGAGGCGCTCCCCCAGCCCGGGATGGGCGGCGTCGAGGGCCTTCAGCACCTCCCCGACGGTGCCCGCCTGCAGGGAGACCTGGGCGTCGCCGCCGGTGAGGTTGCGCAGCTGTGTCGGGATGCGGACCGAGATCATCTCTGGCCTAGAGGGGTCATGGCTCCACCTCGACTGCTTCGTCGAACGCCTCGATGCTAGGGGCGATGGTGGCCGTGGGCCCCACGTGGGGACTGACGGCGTCGATGGTCTTCAGGCCCAGTCCGGTCACGTAGGCCACGGTGCGCTCCTCGGGCCGGACCACGCCCTGCTCGGCCAGCCTGGCCAGCGTGGCGATGGTGACGCCCCCAGCGGTCTCGGCGAAGATGCCCTCGGTCCGGGCCAGCAGCTGCATGCCCTCCACGATCTCCTCGTCGCTCACCGACGCCAGGGCACCGCCCGTTGAGCGCACCACCTCGAGGGCGTACCAGCCGTCCGCCGGGTTGCCGATGGCCAGGGACTTGGCGATGGTGCTCGGCTTCTGAGGCCGCACGTGGGCGCTTCCCTCGAGGAAGGCGGTGGCGACCGGGGAGCAGCCTCGGGCCTGAGCCCCCGAGACCCGCACCCTCGGCTCCTCGTCGAGCAGGCCGACCCGGTGCATCTCCCAGAAGCCCTTGTGGACCTTGACGAGCTGGCTGCCCGAGGCGACGGGCACGACCACGTGGTCCGGCGACTGCCAACCGAGTTGCTCCACCACCTCGAAGGCCAGCGTCTTGGAGCCCTCGGAGTAGTAGGGGCGGACGTTGACGTTGACGAAGGCCCACGTCGGGTGCTCGCCGGCCAGCTCCGCGCACAGGCGGTTGACGTCGTCGTAGGTCCCCTGGACGGCCACCAGCTTGCCCCCGTACACCGCGGTGGTGACCACCTTGGCCGGTTCGAGGTCATGAGGGATGAAGACCACCGACTCCATGCCGGCCCGGGCCGCATGGGCCGCCACCGAGTTGGCCAGGTTGCCGGTGGAGGCGCAGGCGGCCAGCTTGAAGCCCAACTCCCGAGCCTTGGTGAGGGCGACCGACACCACCCTGTCCTTGAACGAGCCCGTGGGGTTGAGCGTGTCGTTCTTGAGCCACAGCTCTCCGAGGCCGAGCTCCTGGGCCAGTCGATCGGCGCGGACCAGGGGGGTGAAGCCGGCTCCCAGGTCGACGGGATCGCCTCCTGCCGGCAACAGGTCGGCGTAGCGCCAGATGGTGGGAGGCCCGGCGGCGACCTTCTCCCGGCTGACCTCGGCGGCGATGGCCTCGTAGTCGTAGACGACCTCGAGGGGGCCGAAGCAGAACTCGCAGACATGGAGGGCCTCGGCGGGATAGGTCCGCCCGCACTCCCGGCAGCGGAGGCCGCTGATGTAGGGGCCCGGCAACGCTCCTCCTCATCGATCCGGGCATTGGCACCTGGCCCGCCTGGTGGGTGGCTGGTTGCCGCGGCGTCACGGGGCCCGGTCCCTCGACCGCTCTGGATAAGTAGCGCAATGCTGCCCGTTTCCACCCGAGGCCGCAAGCCGGGCGAAGATGGGCTCATGTCCGTGCCGACCGGTCCAATGCGCACCTTCGACCACCGCCACTACCGCCCGTCGGAGCTGGCTCGGGTCAAGGAGGGTCGGTGCGTGACCGTCTGCCTCCCCGCCCGAGACGAGGCGGCCACCGTCGGCCTCATCGTGGGATCTGTGATGGCGGAGCTGCACGCCCGCCACGGTCTGGTGGACGAGGTGGTGGTGGTCGACGACGGGTCGGTCGACGGGACCGCCGAGCTGGCCCGCTCGGCCGGCGCACGGGTCGTGCCCGCCCACGGCACGGGCAAGGGAGCGGCCATGCAGAAGGGCCTGCAGGAGTCCCGCGGCGACCTGGTCGTGTTCTGCGACGCCGACCTGCGCCACTTCGATCCATGCTTCGTGGTGGGCCTCGTGGGACCGCTCTTCACCCATGAACACATCTGCCTCGTGAAGGGCTGCTACGACCGGCCCTACGGCAGCCGGTGGGGCGAGGGCGGCCGCGTCACCGAGCTCGTGGCCAAGCCCCTGCTGCGCACGCTGCTCCCCCACCTGTCGTGGCTCGGCCAGCCGCTGGCCGGGGAGTGCGCCGGGCGGCGGGACGTGCTCGAGCAGGTCCCCTTCGTCACCGGCTACGGGGTCGACATCGCCCTGGTTATCGACGTCTTCCGCCGCTTCGGAGCCGGCGCCGTGGCCCAGGCCGACCTGGGTCGGCGGTTCCACCGCAACCGGCCCCTCGAGGAGCTGGGGCCCCAGGCCGAAGCGGTGATACGCACGGTGCTGGCCCGAGCCGGTCTGGGCGAGCCGGTCGCGGCGTGCCCTCCCCTGGTCGACCAACAGCGTTTGATCGATCCGCCTACCTATATCGCGTCCCAATGAGCAAACGCGCCATTCAGGGGGCGGTTTGGGCGGCCTCCGTCTCGGTCTCGGCCTCGGTCTCGGCCTCGGCCTCGACGCTCCCGTCGCTCGCGCTCACCACCCGCTCGACCAGTCCCGGGCCCCGCTCCTCCTCGTGCTGGGCGGCCGCCAGGTGGACCGGCTGGCCCATGACGTGGACTCGCCACAGGTGCCCGGCCACTATCTTCAGGGCGGCCGCCACCGGGACGGCGAACAGCAGGCCCAGGAAGCCGCCCAGCTGACCACCTGCGAGAAGCGCCAGCACCACTGCGGCGGGGTGCAGCTGCACGGCCCGGTGCATCACCTGGGGCGTGATCAGGTGGTTGTCGACCTGCTGGACCGCCACCATGACCACCACCACCCCGAGGGCCTGCAGAGGGCTCCCGGTGGTGAGGGCGATGATGACGCCGGGGAGGCCGCCCACCCATGGCCCGATCAGAGGGATGATGTTGAACAGCCCGGCGATCATCCCCACGAGGAACCAGAAGCGTAGTCCGATGGCCAGCAGGCCCGCCGAGCACAGCACGCCCACGATGAGGGCCACCGCCAACTGGCCTCGGAAGAACCCCCCCACGGCCCGGTTGAGGCGGTGGGCCACGTGCATGACCTCCTCCTTGGCCCCGGCCGGGACGAGCGACTCCATCACGGCCCGCACGTGCGGGAGGTCGACCAGGAAGTAGAAGGCGATGATCGGCGCAAGGACGACGATGAGCACGACGTGGAAGACGGCCGCTCCGAGCTTGAACGCCCGCTCGAGCTGCTGGCGGACCGACAGCTCGTCTGTGCTCAAGGCATCACTGAGCTCCTTGCGGTCGAACTCCCAGAACTTGCCCTTCGACTCGGCGGCGCGGTCGTCCACCCAGCGCTCGGCCCTGGCCCTGATGTTGGGCCAGTCCCGGGAGAGCTCACGGGCCTGGTCACCGGCCAGCGGCACGACCAGCACGCCGGCCAGGGCCACGACCCCCGCCACGCCCAGGTAGGCGATGCCGGCGCCGGCGGCTCGGGGGACCCCCCGGTGCTGCAGCCGGGTCACCACCGGGTTGAGCAGGAAGACGATGGCGGCGGCCAGCACCAACGGCGGCACGATCACCCGTACCGTCCACACCACCAGCCCCACGATGGCCAGGAGGGCGGCCATGCCCACCATCGCCCACGAAACCTGGCCCGCCCGGCGAAGGCGCTCCGTCACCGCCGTCAGGGTAACGGCTGCCGTCCGCGTCCCTACGCGACCCCGCCCCGGGAATCCCCTGGGGCGGCCGCCAGGTGGTCGGCCACCGCCCTCTCCACGCACTCGACCGTCCGTGACCGCGCCCGGTCCTTCCCGTAGCGCTGGGCGAGGGAGAGGGCGGTGACGCGGTGGTCGCCGATCACCTCTCCCACCAGCACGGTCACCGGCACCCCCGCCTTGCGGGACAGCTCCACCACGCCGCCCACCGCCTTGCCCTCGAACGACTCCTCGTCGAGGAAGCCCTCCCCTGTAATGACCAGGTCGGCCCTCTCGATGCGATGGGGCAGGTCGATGTACTCGGCGACCAGGTCGAACCCGGGTACCAGCGTCGCTCCGAGCGCGGCCAGGGCACCGGCCAGCCCGCCGGCGGCACCCGACCCGGGAAGGTGCCTCACGTCGACGCCGTGCTCGTGCTCGTAGACCTGGGCCAACCGCTCGAGGCGTCTCTCCATCAGCCTCACCTGCGAGGGCGTGGCGCCCTTCTGCGGCGCGAACTCGCGGGCGGCGTCGACGAAGGTCGTGCCCACGTCACACGCGACCAGGAGCTCCACGCCCCTCAGCCGGCGCTGGCCCAGGGCCCTGATGCACCCGAGGCCCCCGTCGGTGGTGGCCGACCCGCCTACGCCCACCACTATGCGGGTGGCGCCGGCGGCCAGGGCGGCGGTGATTAGGTCGGCCACTCCGGCCGTGGACGCCCGCATGGGGTCGTTCCACTCGGCGCCCCCCACCAGGTCGAGCCCGGCCGCCTGCGCCATCTCGATGACGGCGGTAGAGCCGCTCATCCGCCATTCGGCCGTGACCGCCTCTCCGAGCGGGCCCTGCGCCCTGGTGCGGCGGACCGTGCCCCCCAGGGCGTCGAGGATGCCCTCACCGCCGTCGCCGACCGGCGCCTCGTCACAGGTCCACCCGGCCGAAGCGGCAGCCCGGCCCATGGCGGCCGCCACCTCGGGCGCCGACGCCGACTCCTGGAACCGGTCCGGGGCCGCTACGAGGTGAGGCACGGGAGTATGGTGCCACTGGCATGGCCCACTCCGACCTGGTCATCGTCTCCAACCGCGGTCCTCTGTCGTTCAGCCGGGACGACGACGGGAACCTCGTCACGTCTCGAGGGGCCGGTGGGCTGGTGTCATGCCTGGCCCCGGCGGTGGCCGGTGCCGGGGCCACGTGGGTGGCCGGCGCCATCTCCGAGGAGGACCGGGAGGCGGCCTCCCAGGGCGTGGTGGAGGCCGAGGGCTTCCGCCTCCGCTCGCTGGTGATCGAGCCCGACCAGTACCGCCAGTTCTACGACGTGGTGGCCAACTCGGCCCTGTGGTTCCTCCATCACAACCTCTTCGACCTCCCGCGCCGACCCCAGATCGACAGCCGCTGGCGGGACGCGTGGTCCACCTTCGTGGACGTCAACCGCGACTTCGCCGAGGCCGTGGCCGACGAGGCTCCCGACGGGGGTGTAGTCCTGGTGCACGACTACCACCTGTGCCTGGTGGGTGCGACGCTGGCCAAGATTCGGCCCGACCTGCGCACCGCCCACTTCAACCACACGCCGTTCACCGAGCCCACGGGTCTTCGGGTCCTGCCCGACGAGGTGGCCATGGAGGTCATGACCGGCCTGGGTGGCAACGGCGCCTGCGGCTTCCACTCGAAGCGTTGGTCCAAGGCCTTCGAGGCCTGCTGCCGGGAGACGCTCGATCAGACCGTTCCCACCTTCGTGGCCCCCGCCGGGATCGACACCGACGACCTGTCCCAGGTGGCCGGCTCGGACGAGGGCAAGGAGGAGTTCGCCAAGCTCGACGAGCAGATCGGGGATCGCCACTTCATCGTCCGCATCGACCGCATCGAGCTCTCCAAGAACATCCTGCGGGGCTTCCTCGCCTTCGAGGAGCTGTTGAAGACGAGGCCGGAGTGGAGGGAGCGCGTCATCTTCGGGGCATTCGTGTACCCGTCCCGCGACAGCATCCCCGACTACATGGCCTATCGCAGCGAGGTCGAGGCCATGGTGGAGCGGATAAACAACAAGTGGGCCACCGCCTCGTGGACCCCGGTGCTGGCCCACACCGAGGATTTCTTCCCTCGTTCGGTGGCGGCTCATCGCCGCTACGACGTGCTGCTCGTCAACCCCATCCGTGACGGGCTCAACCTGGTCGCCAAGGAGGGCCCAACCCTGAACGAGCGCGACGGCGTTCTGGTGCTCAGCCGGGAGTCGGGGGCATGGGACGAGATGGGGGAGGCCGCCATCGGCATCAACCCGTACGACATCAGCGGGACCGCCGACGCCCTGGCCCGGGGCCTGAGCATGGGCCGGCGGGAGCGCTCGGAGCGGGCGGCTCGGCTCAAGGCCGTCAGCGAGGGCCGCACGCCCCAGGACTGGCTGGACGACCAGCTCACGGCGGCCAGCCCGGCTGCAGTCACAGCAAGCGCCTGAACAGCTCCACCACCCCTTCGGGGCCGTCCACCTCCACGTCGGCCGCCTCGAGCAGCTCGGCCGGCGACTCGTCGCTGCGCACGCCTACCTTCAGGGTCCGCATGCCCTCCTCGCGAGCCAGGCGGTCGAGGGCCTCGAAGGCGGGAAGGTCGCCCCGGTCGTCGCCGGCGAAGCACGCGGCGTCCAGGCCCGCCACCACCTCGGCGACGGCGCTTCCCTTGTCGGCCTCGATGGGCGGACGCAGCTCGTAGGACATGCGGCCCGGCTGGCACGCCAGCCCGGTCTCCTCGGCTCGCTCCTCGGCCCATCCCCGCACCCAGTCCTCCTGGCCGGGCGCGGTGCGGTAATGGACGGTGACGGACAGGCCCTTGTGCTCGACGAAGACGCCGTCGGGCGCCTCGCCCTCCGCCCGCTCGGCCACCTCGTCCACCGCCTGACGCCACTGGGAGGCGTCCGGGTGGGGAGTGACCTCGCCGCCCTCGGCCTTCTCGAGCCCGTACAGGCCCGACACGAGCAGGGTCTTGCACCCTTCGTCGTCCTCGCACTCCTCGAGGTCCAGGTGCTCTGCGATGAAGGCGGCAGGGCGGCCCGATACGACCGCCACCCGGCCGTAGCGGTGAGCCAGGCGGTGAAGGACGTCCACCACGTCCGGCAGCGGCCGGGCGTCGGCCGGATCGTCCACGATCGGGGAGAGCGTGCCGTCGAAGTCGGTGACGATGGCGGCCCGGTCGGGATGCTCGACGAACGGGGCCAGGAGGGCGGGATCCGGGTCGGGCCGTGCCATCGACGCGAACGCTAGCTCCGGTGGCGAAAAACTAGCCTTCTCTCGTGCGCCGACTCGCCGGGGCCGTCCTCGCCGCCGTCACCCTCGTCCTCGCAGCGGGGTGCGAGAAGGGCACCGTCAACCTGGCCTTCCAGCCCCGTCCGGGAGACCGGTACGCCTACCGGGTCGAGGTCGAGGCCGAAGCAGTGGCCAAGGTGGGCGACGAGGCGCCCCGTCGAACGCACAGCACCAACGTGTTCCACGCCGAGCATGCCGTGATGGACGCCGGCCCCTCGGGCAGTCGCGTGGAGGTGCGCCTGAGCGAGCAAGGGGGCCTTCCCCGGACCTTCGTCGTCCGGCTCGACCGGGCCGCCAACCTGGCCGAGGTCCAGAGCATCGAGGGGCTGCCGGCCAGCGCCCTGGGAGGCCTCGGGCTGTCGGAGATCTTCCCGGCCGCCGCCGTGGCCCCGCCCGACCGGCCGCTGTCACCGGGGTCCCGCTGGTCCATCGACGAGCCGGTGCAGCTGGCCACGCCCTCACCCTCTCGCCTGGTGGGGCGCGGCCGCCTGGCCAAGCTGGGCGTCATGGACGGGCACCACGTGGCCACCGTGGAGAGCGACTACCAGCTCCCCGTGCGGCGCACGGCCCAGGAGCGGCGGAGCCAGCTCGAGCTGACGGGCTCGCAGGGCACCGAGGCGTCCACGACCTACGACCTCGACGACGGCTCGGTCGTCTCGGTGGACGCCCGGACCAGCGGAACCTACGAGATCATGCTCCTGCCGCCCCAGGGCGTCCCGGGGGAACCCATCCCGGGGACGCTGGAGGTGCAGGTGCGCTCGACCACCCGCCGGTTGAGCTGAGCGGCCGTACGCCCGTTCTCGAAGGTGAGGACGCTACCCCTTCGGCCTGGCCGTGGTGGTCGTAGTACGGGCCCTCCCGCCCGTGGTGGTGGTCGTGCCCGCCGGCCGGGCCAGGTCGGGGCCCACCACCACCACCACGTTGGCGCCCCTCACGTCGGCCAGGGGAGGAGGGTCGGGCAGCGGCTGCACCGCGGTGGGGGCCAGCTTCAGCACCTCGGCCACGGCTTGGGCGTCACGCTCGTAGCCGGGTGTGAAGTGCACGGCGCTGGCGTTGGCGGGCTTGGCCTCCACCGGAGCCAGGACGTTGTAGCCCCGGGCCCTCAGCGTGTCCCGCACCCGGCCGGCGGCCCCGTTCACCTTGGTCCCGTTGGCCGACAGCACCTTGACCTCACGGGGAGGCCGGGGGGCGGCGGTGGTGGGAGGGGGTTCTGCGGTGGTGGGTGGCGGGGCCTCCTCGGCGGTGTCGGTGCGTTCCTCACGGTGGCCGGCCGAGACACGCCCCGGGGTGTCGTCGGCGGCGTTGAGCAGGACCACTCCGAGGACTACGGCCACGGCCAGGAGCAAGGCCCCCCGGCCTGCGGCTATCCCGGCCGAGCGCCCGAACGACCCGTCCTCGGCGGCGTGGCGGCCGGGCCTCAACGGCTCCACCTCACCGGTTGGGCGGTCCACCGGCCCAACGCCCCTCGTAGCGCGCCTTGCGCCGTCGATCGCGACGGCGGCGGAGGCGATGCACTACGAGCGGGTCGTAGGCGATGGCGTCGGGGGACTCGAGCAGCCGGTTCAGCACCTGGTAGTACCGGGTGGCGGACAGGTCGAGGCGCTCCCGGATGGCCACCCCCTTGGGCCCACCTTGGGTCCACCAGGAGCGCTCGAAATCCAGCACGGCCCGGTCGCGCTCGGAGAGTGGCATCTTGCCGAAGCCTGCCAGCCGGGCCCTCGCACTTCAAGGATCCTAGGCCCGTGGGAGCGCCCGCACGGAGAGTGCAGGACGACGCCGCCACCAGGGTCGCCTCGGTATCCTGCCCTCGTGGCCCAGCCCGGCCGGGTTAGCTCAGCTGGCAGAGCACTTCTCTTGTAAAGAAGACGTCGTCGGTTCGAATCCGACACCCGGCTCGAAGCCCTTGCTCACGAGATGGACAGCATCCGCTCGATAGCCAGGCGGGCGCGCCGGCCCACCTCCGGGCCCACCGTCACCACGTGCTTGCCGTCCCGCAGGGAATCGCGCAGCTTCTCGAGCGTGATCATCTTCATGTAGCGGCAGACGGCCTTTCGGTCGACCGGCTCGAAGCGCTTGCCGGGCGCCTCCTTGGCCAGGCGGTGCAGGATGCCCACCTCGGTGGCCACGAGGAAGCGGTCCTTGCTCGAGCGCCGGGCGAAGTCGACCATGCCCTCGGTGGAGAGGATCCTGGTCCGCTCGTCGCCGAAGGCCATGGCCTGGCTGGCGCAACCGCACTCCGGGTGGACCAGCAGCTCGGCGTCGGGCGCCTGGTCGTGCCAGCGCCGGACGTCGTCGGGGCGAATGGCGGCGTGCACGTGGCACTCGCCCATCCAGATCCTGAGCTTGCGCCCCGTCACCCTCTCGAGCCACAGGCCCAGGAAGAAGTCGGGCAGGAACAGGATCTCCTGCTCCGGCGGGAGTGACTCGATCACCGCCTTGGCGTTGCCCGACGTGCAGCAGTAGTCCGACTCGGCCTTGACGTCGGCGCTGGTGTTCACGTAGGAGACGACGACGGCGCCGGGATGCTCGGCCTTCCACTCCCGGACCTGCTCGGCCGTCACCGTGGCGGCCAAGGAGCAGCCAGCGTCGGGGTCCGGGATCAGCACCGTCTTGTCGGGGGAGAGGATGGCCGCCGTCTCGGCCATGAAGTGGACGCCGCAGAAGACGATGGTGGAGGCGTCGGTGGCGGCGGCCTGGCGGGCCAGCCCCAGGGAGTCGCCGACGAAGTCGGCCACGTCCTGGACCTCGGGGACCTGGTAGTTGTGGGCGAGGACGACCGCGTCGCGCCGGCGGGCCAGCGCCGCGACCTCCTCTTGCAAGGTGGTGGTGCTCGACTCGGTCACAGGACCTCCATGGAGACGTCGAGGGAACGGGCGCCGTGGGTGATGGCGCCCACGGACACGGAGTCGACCCCGGTCTGGGTCACGGCCCTGACCCGGCTCAGCGTCACGCCGCCGGAAGCCTCGGTCCGGGCCCGTCCCCGGGCCATGCCCACGGCCCGGGCCATGAGGTCGGTGGCCATGTTGTCGAGCAGGAGCACGTCGGCGCCCGCGGCCAGGGCCTGGCGGACCTCGTCGAGCGTCTCCACCTCCACCTCGATGGGATGGCCGGTGTCGGCCTGCCGCAGCATCGCCACCGCAGCGGCGACGCCACCCGCCAGGCGGAGGTGGTTGTCCTTCACCAGGACCCCGTCGTACAGGCCGAAGCGGTGGTTGGTGGCGCCCCCGACCCGTGTGGCGTACTTCTCGAGGGCCCGCAGCCCGGGGGTGGTCTTGCGGGTGTCGAGGACCACCACGCCCGTCCCGGCCGCCTCCTCGACGAACGCCCGCGCCAGCGTGGCCACCCCGGAGAGCCGCCCCAGGAGGTTGAGCGCCGTGCGCTCGGCGGTGAGGATGGCCCGGCCCGAGCCCTCCACTCGCGCCACCGTGACGCCCGCCTCGACCGACTCTCCCTCCGCCACCAGGGGCTCGTAGTCCACGTCTCGGTCGAGGGCCCGGAACACGGCCTCGGCCACGGGCAGCCCGCACAACACCCCGGTCTCCTTGACGACGAGGCGGGCCTGGGCACGGGTGGCCGGGCCCAGGAGGGCGTTGGTGGTGACGTCACCGGCCGGGCCCGGAGAGGTCCCCAGCTCCTCGGTGCCCAGATCCTCGTCCAGGGCCTGCTCCACGACCCGCTCCAGGGCCCGCCGGTCCAGGGCCGCGGCCCCCGCCGTCACTCCCATCGCTCGAGCACCGGCTCCGCACCCCGGCGGAGCACGAAGTGGCCGGCGAGGGTGGGGTCCTCGGAAGGGAAGTCGGCCCGGAAGTGGGCGCCACGGCTCTCGCTTCGGGCCAGCGCGCACTCGGCCACCAAGCGAGCCAGCAGCACCGGCGAGGACCGCAGGCGGCGCAGACCTGCGGCGTCCCGGGCCAAGCCCGCTTCCTGCCACATGGCTCGGCGCACGGACGGCGTCACGTGCGGCGCCGGCTCCTCCACCGGCACGGCGGGCATGCGAGCGGGCACCGAGGGCTCGTCCAAGGCCGCGGCGGCGGCCCGGTGGGCGAAGACCAGGCACTCCGCGAGCGAGTTGGACGCCAGGCGGTTGGCCCCGTGCACGCCGGTGCAGGCGACCTCTCCGGCGGCGTACAGCCCCGGGACCTCGCTCCGCCCGTCCAGGTCGGTTACGACGCCGCCCATCGTGTAGTGGGCCGCCGGGGCCACGGGCACAGGGGCGGCGTCGGCGTCGTAGCCGGCCCGCTCGATGGTTGCCAGGAGGCCCACGAAGCGAGCCCGGTCCACACCGCGAAGGTCGAGCAGAGCGCCCCCGCGGGCGTCGATGGCACGAGCCACCACGTCTCGGGGGGCCAGCTCGTCGGTGAAGCGCCGGCCCGACCGGTCGACCAGCACGGCGCCCTCACCCCGCAGGGCCTCGGACAGTAGGAGTCCGGTGCCGGCCAGGGCGGTGGGGTGGAACTGCACGAGCTCGAGGTCGGCCACCCCGGCGCCGGCCCGGTAGGCCATGGCTATGCCCTCCCCCAGCGCCCCGGGCGGGTTCGTCGTCCGCTCCCAGAGGGCGGCGGCGCCGCCACTGGCGAGCAAGGTCGCAGGGGCCGGCACCGCCCGCCGGTCGGTGACCACGCCCACGCAGCGGCTGGACGAGCACCACAGCCCGAGGGCCCGCTCGCCCTCGCCCACATCGATCCGGGGATGGCGGAGAGCCCGCCGGGCCAGCGTTCGGGCGACCCGGGCGCCGGTGGCGGCGCCGTCGGCGCTCAGCACCCGTCGGCAGGAATGCCCACCCTCGAGGCCGAGGCCCTGGTCGAACGAGACCCCCAGCTCGACCAGGTCGGCGATCCTCGCCGGCGCGTTCTCCACGAGGACGTCCACGGCGCTCGAACGGCAGATCCCCCGCCCCGCCCTTACGGTGTCGGCGGCGTGCTGTGCCGGGCTGTCGTCGTCCCCGTAGGCGCCGGCGATGCCGCCCTGGGCCAGGTAGCTGGCCGTCGCCTGGAGAGGTCCCTTGGCCAGGACGAGCACCCGCGCCCCCCGGCGGGCCGCGCCGAGGGCCCCGTAGAGCCCGGCCACGCCCCCGCCCATCACCACCACGTCGTAGGGCGGGCCGCCTCCGCCTCTTTGTGATCCCTTCCGACCCGATGCCACCCTGCGCCCGTTTTTGACTTAGAGTTGAAAACCGTGAGCCAGCCTAGCACCGTTTCTGATTTCGAGGCGAAAACAGGGCGGAACCTACCTGCCCACGTGGTGCTGGCCGTGGTGCTCCGGGTGAGCGGTGGGAGGCTGGAGGTCCTGCTGTGGCAGCGGGCCCGGGAGCCGTTCGCCGGCCATTGGTCCCTGCCGGGCGGGTACCTACAGGAGGGCGAGACCCTGGAGACGTCGATCCGCCGCCACCTCGCTGTCAAGGTCGACGTAAGGGAGCTGGCCCACCTCGAGCAGCTGGAGACCAGGAGCGAGCCCGGCCGGGCCCCGCACGAGTGGCAGCTCGCCACCGCCTACCTGGGCCTGGTGCCCTCGGACGTGAACCCCACGCTGCCCGAGGACACGGCCTGGCACCCCATCGACGGCCTGCCCCCGATGGCCTTCGACCACGGGCCCATCACCCTGGCCGGACGGGAGCGGCTACGAGCGAAGCTCTCCTACACCAACGTCGGGTTCGCCCTGGCCCCTGAGACGTTCACCATCTCGGAGCTGCGGGAGACATACGTGGCCGCCCTGGGCCATGAGGTGTCGGCCACCAACCTGCAGCGGGTGCTGCTGCGCCGAGGCGTGCTCGACCGCACCGGCGACCGCCGCCCGCCCGGCCCCAACGGCGGGCGCCCGGCGGCGCTGTTCCGCTTCCGGGCCCGTGACCTGCAGATCACGGACCAGTTCGCCGTACTGCGCCCACCGGGCCGCTGAGGGAGCCGCGCCGGCGGGCCACCTCGAAGCACGCCACGGCCCCGGCCGCAGCCACGTTCAGGGAGGGCAGCGAGCCGAGCTGAGGGATGGCCACCACCACCTCGCAGCGCTCGAGGCTGAGGCGCGACAGGCCCCGGCCTTCGGAGCCCAGGACCAGGGCCAGCGGTTCGGCGCCGACGGGGAGGTCGAAGACGCTCTGGTGGGCACCGGCGTCGAGTCCCACCGTCCACACCCCGTCCCTCCGGAGCCGGCCCAGCGCGCTCGGGATGCTGGACGCCACGGCGATCGGCAGGTGCTCGACGGCCCCGGCCGCGACCTTGGTCACCGTGGGCGTGACCGCCGCGGCCCGGTGCCGGGGCACCACCACTCCACTGGCCCCCGCGCATTCGGCGGTCCGCAACAGGGCCCCGAGGTTGTGAGGGTCGCTCACGCCGTCCAGGGCGACCAGGAAGGGTGGGCCCGAGGCCGCCCCGACCAGCTCCTCCACGTCCAGCTCGGGCAGGGGGTCGGCGTGGGCAAGCACCCCCTGGGGCGCACCCGTGCGGGCCGCGGTGGCCAGGCGCTCCCGGGACACGGTGCGGACCGGCACCCGCCGCTCGGCGGCCAGGTCGGCGATCTCGTCCAGCAGCGGGGACGCTTCGAGCCCCTCGCTCAGCCACACGTCGCGCGCCCGGCGCCGGCCAGCCCAGAGCAGCTCCCGGACGGCCCGCCGTCCCTCCACCTGCTCGCCTCCCAGTGACCGGGCCCTGCCCGCGCTGGGAGGCGGCCGGCGCCTGTCCGGACCTTGCCCTGGCCGGGGAGGGCCGTCACGGCGACGGGGGGTCACCGCCGCTCCAGCAGGGTGACGGCCCAGCAGGCGATGCCCTCGCCCCGGCCCAGCGAGCCCAGGCCCTCGGCCCTGGTGGCCTTCACCGACACGGGCGCCCCGAGGGCGTCGCTCAGCCGCTGCTCCATGGCTTCTCGTCGCGGTGCCAGCCTGGGGAGCTCGAGCACCACCGTGCAGTCGGCGTTGGCGGGTCGGAAGCCGGCGCGGGCCACCCTCCGCAGCACCTCGCCCAGCAGCTCCATGCTGTCGGACCCGGCCCAGGCGGCGTCGGTGTCGGGAAAGTGCCGGCCCAGGTCGCCCAGCCCAGCCGCACCGAGGAGAGACTCGGCCAAGGCGTGGGTCACCACGTCGGCGTCGCTGTGTCCGGCCAGCCCCTGCTCGCCTTCAAAGGTCACCCCGCCGAGCACCAGGCGGCGCCCGGGGTCGGTGCTGAAGGGGTGCACGTCGAAGCCATGGCCGACCCTCACCTAACCGAGCGTAACGAGGAGCGCCTCGGCCACGGCCAGGTCCTCGCCGCGGGTGAGCTTGAGGTTGCGGATGTCGCCGGCGACCACCACCACCCGGCCACCGCCGGCCTGGACCAGGGAGGAGTCGTCGGTGGCCTCGGGCTCCCCCTCGTGGGCCAGTCGCAGGGCGGGGGCCCGGAAGGCCTGAGGCGTCTGCACCGCCCACAGCCCACTGCGGTCGACGGTCTCGACCACCGTGGCGCCCTCCACCCTCGTCACGGTGTCGCCGACGGGCACGGCGCACACGGCCCCGTCTGCGCCGGAGAGCACGGCCTGGACGGCGGCGGCGAACAGGCGGGGTGTGGCGAGGGGCCTGGCGGCGTCGTGGACCACCACGACGTCGGCCTCGTCCGGCACCGCGGCGAGGCCCCGGCGAACGGAGCCCGAACGTGTCGGCGCTCCCTCCACGTTGGCGTCGGCGGCGGGCACGCCGGCCCGGTGGACGGACTCGTCCTTCCAGCCGGGCGGGACCCCGAGCACCACCCCGTCACCGGCCGGGCGGGCCGCGGCCAGCG
>JALYHE010000154.1 GCA_030776705.1 Actinomycetota bacterium
CGTGGGCGGCTTCGGGGGATTGTTCGCCCTCGATCCCGGTCGGTACCGCCATCCCGTGCTGGTGGCCTCCACCGACGGCGTGGGCACCAAGTCGATGGTGGCCCGAGTGCTCGGCCGCTACGACACCATCGGCATCGACCTGGTGGCCATGTGCGTCGACGACCTCGTGTGCCACGGCGCCGAGCCGCTGTTCTTCCTCGACTACATCGCCGTGGGCCGCCTCGACCCGGGGCACGTGGAGGACCTGGTGGAAGGCGTCGCCGAAGGTTGCCGCCAGGCCGGCTGCGCCCTCATAGGAGGGGAGATGGCCGAGCACCCCGGAGCCCTGGACCCGGGCCAGTTCGACCTGGTGGGCTTCTCGGTGGGCGTGGCCGAGCGCCGCCGCCTCCTCACCGGCGTCGGCGTCCAGGTCGGCGACGTCCTCGTCGGCCTTCCGTCTCCGGGGCTGCGGTCCAACGGCTACTCGCTGGCCCGCCACGTCTTCTTCGAGATGGCGGGCAGGTCGCTCGAGGACCCGGCCTACCCCGGTGCCCACCACACGCTGGCCGACGAGCTGCTAGAGCCCTCCGTGATCTACGCCCCGGCCGTGACCGCCCTCCTGCGCTCGGTTGACGTGCGGGCCGTGGCCCACATCACCGGCGGGGGGATCCCGGCCAAGCTGGGACGGGTCCTGCCCGCCGACGTGGACGCCGTGGTGCGAAGGGACGCGTGGGAGCGGCCCCCCGTCTTCGACGAGATCCAGCGCCTCGGAGCGGTGTCGGAGCAGGAGATGGCCCGGGTGTTCAACCTCGGCATCGGGATGGTCGTCGCCGTCCCCCCCGACGGCGCCTTCCGGGCCCTCGACGTGCTGAGGGAGCACGGACACCGCGCCGTCACCGTGGGCGAGGTCGTGCCCGGCAGCGGCCAGGTGCTGCTGCAACACTGACGGCTTGATCACTCGGACGCGCCATAGGTGGCTCGAGTGAGCAAACCCGGGAGTGGGGGTGTCAGTAGGCGAGGAGGTCGCGGGCGGCGACGGCGATGTCGGCCACCTGCGGCAGGGTGGCGGCCGTGAGGGTGGGCTCGTAGCCCACGTGGGTGTCCTTGGCCGCAACCCGCCGCACCGGCCCGTCGAGGTGCTCGAACAGCTCGTCGCAGACCCAGGCCGCCACCTCGGCCCCGAAGCCGCACGTGAGCACGTCCTCGTGGACGACCAGCGCCTTGCCCGTCCTGCGCACCGACTCGGCCACCATCTCCCGGTCCCAGGGCACGAGGGTGCGTAGGTCGACGATCTCCACAGACGCACCGTCTTCGGCCGACAGCTTCACGGCGGCCTGGCGGGCCTTCTCCACGGTGGCGCCGTAGGTCACGATCGTGAGGTCGTCGCCCCGGCGGGAGTAGTCGCCCCTACCGAAGGGGACGACGTAATCGGCCGGAGGGTAGGGGTCGCGCGTGTAGGCCTGGCGCAGCAGGTGCTTGTGCTCGAGGAACAGGACGGGGTCCTGGCAGCGGAACGCGGCCCGCAGCAGGCCGGCCGCGTCCCGGGCCCGCGAGGGGAAGGCCACCAGCAGCCCGGGGACGTGGGCGAAGATCGACTCGCCGCTCTGCGAGTGCCAGATGGCGCCGCCCCGCAGGTACCCACCGATGGGCACCCTTAGCACCAGCGGGCAGGAGAAGGCCCCGTTCGAGCGCCAGCGGATGGTGGCGGCCTCGCTCTTGATCTGGTCCATGGCGGGCCAGATGTAGTCGAAGAACTGGATCTCGGGCACCGGCTTCAGGCCTCGGACGGCCTGGCCCACGGCCCGGCCCACGATGTTGGCCTCGGCCAGCGGCGTGTTGTAGCAGCGGGAGGCGCCGAACGTCCGCTGGAGGCCGTGGGTCGTGCCGAAGACCCCGCCCTTGCCCTCCACCCGGTCGAGCACCTCCTCCCTGGCGTCGGCCACGTCCTCCCCGAACACCCGGATGCGCTCGTCCGCCTCCATCTGGTCGTGCAACGTGCGCCGGACCGCCTCCCCCAGGGTGACGAGAGGCCCCGAGGCCCCGTCCGGCTCCGGAGGAAGCGGGATCTGGGGGAGGGCGACGACGTTGTGGGTGACGCTGGCGGGGTCCGGGCGGACGGAGCCCAGGGCCTCCTTGGCGGCATCGGCCACCACCTGGGCTGCCTCGTTCCAGATGTGGGCCACGTCGTCGATGCTGAGCACGCCGCCTCGCACCAGTTCCTTCTGGAGGAGCAGGATGGGGTCGAGGGCTGTCTCTTCGGCCAGCTCCTCGGGGGAGCGGTACTTGCTCTGGGTGTCGGCCATGGAGTGGGAGTACGGGCGGGTGACGGTGGCGTGCACCAGCGCCGGGCCGAGGCCCGAGCGCACGTGGTCGACGGCCCTCCTCCCCTCCTCCCGGGCCGCGAAGTAGTCACGGCCGTCCATCGGGAACACGGCCAGCCCCGGGAAGCCCCCCACCAGCTCGGACACCGGCGCCGGGGACTGCTCCGAGGCCGGCACCGAGATGGCGTACCCGTTGTCCTCCACCACGTAGAGCACGGGCAGGCGCATGGTGCAGGCCGTGTTCAGGCTCTCCCAGAACTCGCCCTCCGACGTCGCCCCCTCGCCCAGCGACACGTAGGTCACCTCGTCGCCGTGGGCCCGACAGCCGGGCAGGCCCGGCCGTGAGCCGATGTAGCGGGCCGCCTCGGCGCAGCCCACGGCGGGCAGGCACTGCGAGCCGGTTGGACTGGACTGGGTGACGATGTTCTTCTCCCGGTCCCCCCAGTGGCAGGGCATCTGGCGCCCGCCCGACGCAGGGTCGGACGCCGACCCCACCGCCTGGAGGAGGACCTCGGTGGGGCTGACGCCGAGGGCCAGCACCAGGGCTCGGTCCCTGTAGTAGGGGAAGAACCAGTCGTACCCGGGACGCAGGTGCCGGGCCAGCGCCACCAGCAGGGACTCGTGCCCGGCCCCCGAGATCTGGAAGAAGACCCGGCTCTGCTTCAGCAGGCTGATCTCTCGGTCGTCGAGAGCCCGGGAGACGCAGGCCAGGCGGAGGTCCTCGACCAGCTCGTGGCGCGGAACGCCCCGGTAGCGGTCCTGGTGCCGGGGTTCCGTTCGGGCCTGCAGCTGCTCGAAGGTGCGTGGCAACGCCGCCGCCTCTCGTTGGTCGGCCGGGTCTGCGGTCGGAGACCTCAGGGGTCCGGAAGCCCCGCCGGTCGGACCGCGCTCGAGGGGCAGAGGTTACTCGTCGCCGTGCGAAGCTCGCCTCGCCGTAGGCCCCGGCGCGAGGCTTGGGCACGCGGTGCGGTCGGTCAGTAGCCGGCCCGGATCGCGTTCTTGAGGGCCGAGCCCGGGCTGAAGCGCGGCACCCGGCTGGCGGAGATCTCAATCCGCTCCCCCGTCTGGGGGTTCACGCCCTGGCGGGCGCCGCGTTCTGTGACGGAGAACTTGCCGAAACCTGTGAGGTTGACCTCGCCGCCGCGCTGCAGCGTGTCCTGGATCACGGCGAGCGCCGCCTCGACCGCCCTGCCGGCGTCGGACTTGGACAGGTCCGCCTCGCTGGCGACCTGGTCCACGAACTCTTGCTTGGTCATGGGCTGCCTCCTTCGGGGTCGGAACGGGTCGGAACCTAACAACGGAGGCGGATGTCGCAAGCCGCGAAGCAGCCTACGCCGGCCGCTCGGCCGTTACCCTCGAGCCATCCTGGGGAGAAAGCGGTGACCGCCGTCGAGGCGGTCACCTTCGACTACTGGAACACCCTCGTCTACGAGGCGCGCGGCCAGTTGCGGGGGCGGCGCCTCGAGGCCTGGGCGGGGCTGCTCGAGGAGGCCGGCTTCGCCCTCGAGCGGGTGGAGCTGGAGGCGGTGTACGAGCAGGCCTGGGAGGCCTACCTGGCCTCGTGGCGGGCCAACCAGCAGTTCCGCGCCGCCCAGGCGGCCGAGCACATCATCGAGCAGCTTGGCTTCGAGGTGCCGTCGGACGTGCGGGAGGCCCTGGTCGACGCCTTCGGCCGGGCCGGCGAGCACGTCGAGCTCCATCTGGCCGACGGGGTCGAGCGCTGCCTGCGGACCCTCAAGGAGGCCGGCTTCAAGCTCGGGATCATCTGTGACGTGGGCTTCACCGCCTCCACCACGCTGCGCGACCACCTCATCCGCCACGGGGTGCTGCCCCTGTTCGACCACTGGTCCTTCTCAGACGAGGTCGGCGCCTACAAGCCCTCTCCGGTCATCTTCGAGCACTGCTTGGAGGGCCTGGGTGGGCCCGTGCCCGAGCGGGTGGCGCACGTGGGCGACCTCCGTCGCACCGACGTGGCCGGGGCCCTGGCCATGGGCATGGTGGCGGTGCGCTACACGGGCATCAGCGACGACCGTTCCCAGCCGGAGCCAGAGGCGCACCACGTGGTGGCCCACCACGACGAGGTGCCGTCGGTGCTGGGCGTGACCTGACGCCCAGGCGCGGGCAGATGGTGGTCGGGACCGGTATCGAACCGGTGACCTCGCGCTTTTCAGGCGCGCGCTCTACCAACTGAGCTACCCGACCGTGCGGGGCGGTCCTGACGGGATTTGAACCCGCGACCTCCGGCTTGACAGGCCGGCGTGCACTCCATACTGCACCACAGGACCCTGCTGGCCTTCATGCACCCCCAACGGGATTCGAACCCGTGCTACCACCTTGAAAGGGTGGCGTCCTAGGCCGCTAGACGATGGGGGCCTGTCTCCCCGGGGCCCGGTCACGTTACCAGGCACCTCTCGGCTCCACGGCTGGCCAAACCCTGGTGGCGAGCTGCGGGTAACGGACTACAAGCCCGTCCTCGTCCAGCTCCAGGTCGCCCACGAAGGAGCGGTGGCGGCCCTCGTAGCGCACCACGGAACCCCCGGGCCGGCCCTGCACGAAGGAGTAGCGCTGCTCCGACGGCTGGACCTCCAAGGCGGGGACCGAGATCCATGCCATGAGGAAGTCAACCGGTCCGCCTCGCTGGTGCAGCCCGTGGCGGAGCACGGGCATGGTGTTGGTCAGCGGGCACCTTCCCAGGTCGCAGTCCAGAGCGCCCTCGAGCGCCGGGAACGCCTCTCCCCCGGCCGACCAGCTCCCGTCCTCCGAGCGACGGAGGTCGAGCACCCGCCGGCCGTCCCTCGTCTCGGTCGTCACCAGCATCCTCGACGTCACGTATACCTGCGTGGTGACCAGCTCGTAGTCGAGCTCGTAGGGCTCCGGATCGGTGCCGATGACGTGCCCCGTGGCGGTGAGGGAGTCCGCCGAGAGCTCGACCCGGGCCACCTCCATCCCCGGTCCCGGCTCGATCTCCCAGACGATCCAGCGCGCCACCACCCGGCCATCATGTCCTCTATGGTGCCGCCGTCATGAGGCTGGCCCGCCTGTCCGGAGCGGCGGTGGCCGGCTACCTGGTGGGGACCGTCCCGTCGGCCGACGCCGTGACCCGACTGGCCGCGCCGGGCGTCGACCTTCGCTCGGCCGGCACCCGCAACCCGGGAGCCGCCAACGCCCTGGTGGTTCTCGGCAAGCGCTGGGGCTACGCCATCCTGGCCGCCGACGTGGCCAAGGGGGCGGCCGCCTGTGGGGCCGGCCGCCGGCTGGGTGGCGGGCCCGGGGCCCACGTGGCCGGCACGGCGGCGGTGGTGGGGCACTGCTTCCCCGTGTGGAACCGCTTCCGCGGAGGAAAGGGCGTGGCCGTCAGCGTGGGACAGTGCCTGGCCACCTTCCCCGTCTACTTGCCGTTGGACCTGGCCGTGGCCGGGGCCACCGTGGCCGGCAGGTGGCGCTCCCGGACCTTCGCCGCCACGGCGGTGGCGTCGAGCCTCTGGGTCGCCGCCTCCGTGCTCTGGTGGCGCCGGGGCTGGCCCAACGGCTGGGGCCCACCCCCCACAGGCGCCCTCCCGGCGGCGGCGGCGGCCACCACGGCCGTGATCCTCTCCAGGTTCTGGGCGGCCGAGAGGCTCCCGTGATCGGCTTCTGTACCGACTCGAACGCCCAGATCCCCCCCGAGCTGGCCCGACGCTACGGCGTCGAGGTAGTCCCCGTCACCGTCACCGTCGACGGCGAGTCCTTCCTCGAGGGCGTGGACCTGGACGCCGACGGCTTCTACTCCCGCTTCGCCGGCGAGGCCAAGCCGGCGGTCAGCACCGCCGCACCGGCACCGGGCCTCTTCGCGGCCGCCTACCAGGCCCTGGCCGAGCGGGGGGCCACCGAGATCCTCTCCGTGCACGTCGGCTCCTCCGTCTCGGCCACCTTCGACGCGGCTCGGATCGGGGCCCGCTCGGCTCCGGTGCCCGTGCGCCTGGTGGACACGGGCACCGCCTCCTTCGCCGTGACGTGCAGCCTGTGGGAGGCCGCCGAGGCCGTGGCCAGTGGCGCCGGCCTGGAGGACGCGGCCCGGGTGGCGGAGCGGGTGGCGGGCCTGACCGACAACGTCTTCGTGGTGAGAGCCCTCGACCTGGTCCGAGAAGGAGGCCGGCTGAGCGACGAGGCCCACCAGCTCCCCGAGGGCGACGCCATACCCGTGCTCCGCATGGTGGGAGGCCGACTCGAGCCGGTGGCCCAGGTCCGCACCACGGAGGAGGCCGCCGACGCCATGGCGTCGGCGGTCACGAGCAGCGGCACCGGTCTCCGGGTGGGGGTCAGCATCGCCGACGCCGGCGCCGCGCCCCTCTGGCGGGCCCTCGAGGAACGACTGGCGGAAGCAGACGAGGTGGTGGAGACGGTGCGCTACCGGGTCGGCCCCAGCGTGGGCGCCCACACCGGCCCGGGGACGGCCGGGGCCATGTGGTACCCGGCTCAGTAGGCGCTGGCCAGGGCCTCGACCATCTGCTCCTCCAGCCAGGACAGATAGCCGTACAGGGCCAGGGCGGGTGCCCGGGGATCTGACGGGTCGACGTCCTGCTCGAGCATGTCCTCGGACACGTCCAGCCGGGTGCCGAGGACCAGGCGGACGTCGTTGATGGCCGACAGCCAGCTGTTGGCCTGCTCCTCGCTCAGCCGCTCGGCGTCGCTGGTCTCCTCCAGGACGGCCAGGGCGGCCAGGTGCTTCTCCCGCAGCTCGTCGCCCATCAGGCGGCGGTACTCGGCCTCGTGCTCCGGCGCGTGCGTGTAGGCGGGAGGGAAGAGGCGCCGCAGTGAAGGGTCGTCAGGCTCCTCGTCGAGCAGGCTGCGAAGCTGGGCGGGCAGGCCCCGGAGCAGCTCCCTCTCCTCGGCGGGCAGGCGCAGCGTCAGCTCGCCCCGGCGACTCCGCCTGATGCGTCGCTCCCTCACGCCGGTCAGGTGTCTTGCTGCATGGTGGCCCACAGGCCGTGCTCGTGCAGCCTGAACACGTCGAGCTCGGCCCGCTCCCGGGTGCCGCTGGAGACCACGGCCCTTCCCTTGTGGTGGACGTCCAGCATGAGCTTGGTGGCCTTCTCCCTGGAGTATCCGAACAGCTTCTGGAACACGAAGGTGACGTAGGACATGAGGTTGATGGGATCGTTCCAGACGATGACCACCCACGGGCGGTCGGGGACCGCCGTCTCGTCGATCCCGGGCTCGTCGACCTCGACCGGCGCCGGCATGGTGCTCATGGGGCCACGACCGCCTCCCGCCGGAGGGGCAGGGCCTCGCTCTCCGGGGCGGCACCCTCGCCCAGGCCCAGGTTGAAGCGGACGGCCGTGGCCCACAGGGCCGTGGCACCGGCGATGTGGGCTGCCACCAACGCCACCGGCACGCCCGTGAAGTACTGGAGGTAGCCGATTCCGGCCTGGGCCAACACCACGGCCAGGAGGACCGTGCCCCGGCGGCGGACGGCGAGGGGGGCACGGGCCCGTGAGAGCAGGACGAGTGTCACCACCACCATGGCCAGCAGGAGCATGGCAGCCGTGCCGTGGACCTGGGCGGCGCGGTGGAGCGGGACGTCGAGGCGCTCCACGTTCTCGTCGCCGCCGTGGGGCCCCGCCGCCGTCACCACCGTCCCGAGGAACACCACGAGGGCGGTGGCGGCCAGGACCACCCGGCCCAGCAGCCGCAGCTCCCGGGGGACCGCAGGCGACAGGGAGTGGAGCCGGTCGTCGGCCCGCCAGTGCAGCACGACGGCGTTGGCCAGGATCACCATGGAAAGGAGGAAGTGGGCCATCACCAGCGGGGGCTTCAGGTGGAAGAGCACCGTGAGGCCACCCAGCACGATCTGGGCGACGACCCCGCCCACCAGTCCCAGCGACAGCCAGACCAGGTCCGAGCGGCGGGGCTGGCGGACCAGGGACCCGAGCACGGCCAGGATGACGGCCAGGGACACCAGGCCCGTCACCGTCCGGTTCACGAACTCCACCATGGCGTGGTACTCGAGCGGGGCCACCAGTCGGCCCTCGTCGCAGTTGGGCCAGTCCGGGCATCCCAGCCCCGACCCCGTGAGGCGCACGGCACCACCGGTCACGATGATGAAGGCCAGCAAGAGCAGGGCCACCAGGGTGATTCGCCGATAGGCGGCGGGCGACAGATGGACCGGGAACACCGGGCTGCATGGTAACGGCCGACCTGCTCAGTCCCGGCCGCAGACCGCTTTGTGGCCCCTTCGCCGTCGGCCGTAATGTTCGCCCGATGGCCGTGTCGACGTTGACCCGCACCCGCTCCCGGGTCTCGGCCTACGTCGCCCTCACCAAGCCCAGGATCATCGAGCTCCTGCTGGTCACCACCATCCCCACCATGGTGGTGGCGGCCCGAGGGTTGCCGTCGGCACGGCTGGTGGCGTCCACCCTCCTGGGCGGAGCCCTCGCCGCCGCCGGGGCGAACGTGGTCAACATGTACGTGGACCGCGACATCGACGCCCTCATGAAGCGGACACGGGGCCGCCCTCTGGTGACGGGGGAGGTCGAGCCCGGCCATGCTCTCGTGTTCGCCGTCGCCCTGGAGGCCTTGGCCTTCGCCGAGCTCTGGGCTCTGGTCAACCCGCTGAGCGCGGTCCTGGCCCTGTGCGCCACCTTGTTCTACGTCTTCGTCTACACGTTGTGGCTCAAGCGCACGTCCACCCGCAACATCGTCATAGGAGGGGCGGCCGGAGCGGTCCCGGTGCTGGTGGGATGGGCGGCGGTCACGGGCTCGCTGGGACTGGCCCCGCTGGTGCTGTTCGCCGTCGTCTTCCTGTGGACCCCTCCGCACTTCTGGGCGCTGGCCATCCGCTACCGCGACGACTACGCCGCCGCCGACGTGCCCATGCTGCCGGCGGTGGCCTCCCTGCGCACCACCGTGCGCCAGATCCTCGCCTACACGGTGGCTCTCTGGGCGTGCTCGCTGGCCTTCGCCGCCGTGGCCGACATGGGCGCCCTGTACGTGGGTGCAGCATTGGTTCTCGGCGCCGGTTTCCTGCTCTTCGCCCTCCGGCTCCGCAGCCAGCTCTCGATGGATCGGGCCATGCGGCTGTTCTCGTACTCGATCACCTACCTCACGTTGCTGTTCTCGGCCATGGCCCTCGACCAGCTCGTCCGGTCCCTTTGACCCTGACCGAGGCGCCCACCGAGGGTCTCGCGTCCGAGGAGGTGGTGGCCGCGCCCCACTCGTGGCTGGGCACGGCCGACCACAAGCGGCTCGGTCTCCTGTTCCTCCTTGGCTCCCTCGTCTTCCTCGTGTTGGGCGGTGTGGGCGGTGCCGTGCTGAGGGCCGAGCTCCTGGCCGAGGGCCGGCAGCTCGACGTGCCCTACGGGAGGGTCTTCTCCCTGCACGTCACGGTCTCGTCCCTGCTGTTCCTGCCGGCGGCGTGGCTCGGGCTCGCCACCTGGCTCGTGCCCCTCCAGATCGGGTCCTCGCGACTGGCCTTCCCCCGGCTCCACGCCTTCGCCCTGTGGGTGTTCCTGCTGGGCGGCAGCCTCCTCCTGGCGGCGTACGTCATCGGCACTCCTCTCGTAGACCTGGCCTCGAGCACGCCGGAGCCGTCGCCTGAAGGTGGGGCCGGGACGGCCACCAGCCTGGCCGTGGTGGCCATGGGACTCGTCGTCGTGTCCACCGTGCTGGCCTCCATGGACCTGGCCGTCACGGTCCTGAAGCTGCGCGCCCGGGGCCTCACCCTTCGCCGCCTCCCCTTCTTCTCCTGGGCCACCCTGGTGACCGGCCTGGCCACCCTGCTGGCGACACCTGTCTTCTTCGCCGGGCTGATCCTCCTCTACCTGGACCGGCACTTCGGTGGGCAGCTCTTCGCCGCCGAGGGGGTCGCTGGCAAGTCGGTGTGGCGGCACAGCCTGTGGCTGTTCGGGCGCCCCGAGGCCTACCTCGCGCTGCTCCCCGGACTGGGGGCGGCCTGCGACGTCGTGGCTACCCACGCTGGCCGGCCGCTACGAGGGTCGGACGCAGCCCGGGGAGCCATGGTGGCGCTGGCCGCGCTGTCCTTCGGGGCCTGGGCCGCCGGTGGTGAGGTGGCCGACGCCCTGGTGCTGCCCACCTACTCGCCGCTCAGCGCCCTGGTCGCCGTCCCTGCCGGCGTGGTGGCTCTGGTCCTGCTCCGCACCGCCCTCGAGGGCCGCCCCCGCCTCCACCCAAGCCTCCTCTTCGTGGGAGGAGCCCTGGCCCTCGCCGGCTTCGGCGCCCTCCACGTGGTGGTGGCCGCGGTGGTGGGCGTGGAAGGAGAAGCCTGGACCACCGGCCACCTGCACACGGTCGCATTCGGCGCCCCGAGCCTGCTCCTGTTCGCCGCCCTCTACCACTGGGCCCCCAAGATGCTGGGCCGCCACCCGTCCCCGAGGTTGGGGGCATCGTGCTTCCTCGGCCTGTTCGGGGGCTTCCTCCTCCTCGGCCTGGGCAGCTACCTGCTGGGCTACGACGGCACCCCGGCCCATCGCGCCGACTACCCCTTCGGCTCGGGCACGTCCACCTTCAGCGGCCTGGCCTTCGTGGGCGCGGCACTGCTGACGGCCGGAGTGCTGGCCTTCCTCGTCGACGTCCTGCGCACGACGGCCTGGCACGCAGGGGAGGAGGCGGGCGACGACCCGTACCAGGGCCTCACCCTGGAATGGGCGGCCCCGTCGCCGCCGCCGCCGCACAACTTCGACTCGGTCCCCGAGGTCCGCTCCGCTCAGCCCCTGCTCGACCTGCGGGAGCCGGCCGAGAGCAGCCGTGGCTAGCACCACGCCGGCGCCGGTCGGAGCCCTCCCCTCGGCCGAGGGGGAGCGGCCCCGGAAAGTCCTGCCCATGGGAGTGCTGCTCCTGGCCACCAGCTGCGCCATGGTCTTCGGCACCCTCATCGCCGCCTACCTCCACCTCCGGCGCCTCAGCGACGGCTGGCCCCCTCGAGGGGTGCGCCTCGACCTGTACCTCGGCAACATGCTGGTCATCACCATGCTGTTGTCGGCGGTCTCCATGGAGTGGGCCTGCTACGCCCTGCGCCGGGGCGAGCGGCGCCAGGCCTGTGCGGCGCTGGCCACGACCCTGGGGTTCGGCGTGGCCTTCTTGAACCTCTTGTGGTACACGGCCGACCGGGCTCGCTTCCACGCCGCCAGCCACCCCTACGGCCTCGTAGTCACCGCCTTGGTCGTGCTGGTCGGCATAGCCGTGGGCATCGGCATCGTCTACGCCACACTGACCCTCCTGCGGGTGGCGGGCCGCCAGCTGTCCGCCGCAGAGTCGGACCACCTCCGGGCCACGGCCTGCTACTGGCACTTCACCGTCGCCGCTTGCGTGGCCGTGTGGTACACGGTCGCGGTGCTCAAGTAGGTGAGGTCATGCTGAACCTGGCTTCACGGGCCCTCCTGACGATGACGGCCACGGGCGTCGTCCTCGCCGGCGGCTACGCCGTGTCCGGCGGCGACCGCACCGGCATGGTGCTTCTGCTGTTCCTGGCGCTGGCCGCGCTCGTGGCGGCGCTGGTCACGGCAGGGGGCGCGGTTCCCGACGTGGCGCCGCCGGTGGCTGACGACGCGCCACCACCCGAGCGTCGGGCGGTCAGTCCCGGCCCGGTGCCCAGAGGGAGCGCCTGGCCGCTCGCCGCCGCCGCCGCCCTCGCCGTCACCGGTGTGGGAGCGGCTGTCGGCGTCCCCGTGGTGCTGGTCGGCGTGGTGCTCGTGGTCGTGGCCACCGCAGGTTGGTTCGCCAGAGTGTGGAGCGAGCACCCGAGCTGGACGAGACCGGTCCGACAGCGGGTCAGCACCCGGCTCCTCGTGCCGGTGGGGCTTCCCGCAGCGGCCTTTCTGCTGGCCGCCGTCATCGCAGTGAGCATGTCGCGCGTCCTGCTCGCCGTTCCCAAGGACGTGGCCGTGCTGATCGCCCTGGTGGCGGCGGTCGCCATCCTCCTGGCCTGCGCCTGGGTGGCGTCGCGGCCACGCCTGGGCGCCTCGGTCGTCTTGGCCCTCGCCGTGCTGGCCGGGGCGTCGACGGTGGGAGCCGGGATCGCCGGAGCCGTGGCCGGCGAGCGCCACTTCGAGCGCCACCACGGCGAGGAGAAGGTGCTGAAGGTCTCGGCCCGCCAGATCAAGTTCGACAAGGACGTCATCACCGTCCCGGCCCGGGACTCGCTCACCATCGAGTTCGTCAACCACGACGAGGGCATCTACCACAACGTCGCCATCTACGAGGGAGAGGGGATCGAGGCCGAGCCGGTGTTCAACGGCGAGGGGTTCCCCGGCGAGGCCGAGCGCGAATACCAGCTGCAGGCTCCTCCCCGCGGCACCTACACGTTCATCTGCGACTTCCATCCCAGCATGAAGGGCAAGTTCGTGAGCGAGGACCACTGATGGCTGCCGCGGCCACCGCCCCCCGCCGGCCCCGTCCGGGGAAGCGCTTGGGCACCCTTGTCGTGGCCGGCGGCCTGCTCCTCGTCTCATGTGGCGGCAAGGGCCCGCCCCAGGACTCCCTCGACCCGCAGGGACCGGTGGCCCGGAAGCTGGACGACCTCATCAACCCCGTCTTCCTGGTCGCGGCCGTGGTCTTCGTGCTCGTCGAGGGGCTCGTCCTGTACTCCGCCATCCGCTTCCGGCGCCGCTCCGACGACGAGGAGCCGGTGCAGGTCCACGGCAACGCCAGGCTGGAGCTGGGCTGGACCATCCTCCCCGCCCTGATCCTGGTGCCCATCGGCTTCTTCACCGTGCTCACCGTGGCCGACCTGAACCGCAAGCCCAAGGGGCCCGACGTGGTGAGGGTGAACGTCACCGGTCATCAGTGGTGGTGGGAGTTCGAGTACCCCGGGAGGGGAGTGGTCACCGCCAACGAGATGCACATACCGGCGGGCAGGCCCGTATCCATCCGGCTGACGTCGGACGACGTCATCCACAGCTTCTGGCCGCCGAAGCTGGCCGGCAAGGTGGACGCGACCCCCAACCACAACGACTTCATGACCCTCGAGGCGGACAGGCCCGGCACCTACTTCGGCCAGTGCGCCGAGTTCTGTGGCATCTCGCACGCCAACATGCGCCTCCGGGTGGTGGCCCACACCTCCGAGGACTTCGAAGAGTGGGTGAGGTCCAACGCCGAGCCGGCCCGGCGCCCCACCGGCGGGGATGCCGCCGAGGGAGCCACCATGTTCCGGCAGAAGGGCTGCGCCAGCTGCCACACGGTCAAGGGGTTCGCGGCCGGAGAGGTCGGCCCCGACCTCACCCACCTGAACCAGCGAAAGGTGTTCGCCGGCGCCATGTTCGACCTGAACCACCGCAACCTGAGGGTCTGGCTGCGCGACCCGCCGGCCGAGAAGCCCGGGTCGCTCATGCCCAACCTCAACCTGAGCGAAGATGAGATCACCAAGCTCATCGCCTACCTGGACACCCTGAAGTGACCGGAGCCTTCCGATGACCACCGTTCTCGAGCCCCCCGAAGCACCGTCCACGCCGGTGGCGGAGGACACCGGCCTGCTCAGGCGCCCCACCGAGCCCCGGGGCGTGTGGTCGTGGATCACCACCGTCGACCACAAGCGCATCGGCATCCTCTACGGCGTCACCGCCTTCGTGTTCTTCCTCCTGGGAGGACTTGAGGCGCTCCTCATCCGCCTCCAGCTGGCCCGGCCCAACGGCACGGTGGTGGGCGCCGAGGCCTACAACCAGCTGTTCACCATGCACGGCACCACGATGATCTTCCTGGTCGTGATGCCCCTGTCGGCGGCATTCTTCAACTACGTGATGCCCTTGCAGATCGGGGCCCGGGACGTGGCCTTCCCCCGCCTCAACGCCTTCAGCTACTGGGCGTTCCTGTTCGGGGGGCTGTTCCTCTACTCGAGCTTCCTCCTGGGAGGGGCCCCCAACGGGGGGTGGTTCGGCTACGCCCCCAACACCAGCATCACGTTCTCACCCGGCCACCACATCGACTTCTGGGTCTTCGGTCTGCAGATCCTCGGAATCGCCTCCACGGTGAGCGCCGTCAACTTCATCGTGACCATGCTCAACATGCGGGCCCCGGGGATGACGCTGATGCGGATGCCCATCTTCTCGTGGATGACGCTCATCTCATCCTTCCTCATCCTCTTTGCCATGCCGGTCATCACGATCGACCTGTTCCTGCTGATGTTCGACCGCAACTTCGGCGCCAACTTCTTCAACCCCGCGGCCGGGGGTGACCCCGTCCTGTGGCAGCACCTGTTCTGGATATTCGGCCACCCCGAGGTGTACATCCTCATCCTGCCGGCCATGGGCATGGTCTCGGAGATCCTGCCCGTGTTCTCCCGCAAGCCGCTCTTCGGCTACCCGGTGATGGTCTTCTCGGGCATCGCCATCGGGTTCATGGGGTGGGGGGTGTGGGTCCACCACATGTTCGCCGTGGGGTTGGGCCCGGTGGCCATCGGAGCCTTCTCGCTTTCCACCATGTTCATCGCCGTTCCCACGGGCGTGAAGATCTTCAACTGGATAGCCACCACGTGGAAGGGCTCGCTCAGGCTCACCACGCCCATGCTCTTCGCCATGGGCTTCGTCGCCATGTTCACCATCGGCGGCCTGTCCGGCGTCACTCACGCCGTGGCCCCCCACGACCGCCAGCAGACGGACACGTACTACGTGGTGGCCCACTTCCACTACGTGCTTTTCGGCGGCGCCCTGTTCGGGATCATGGGCGGCATCTACTACTGGTGGCCCAAGGTGTTCGGCGTCAAGCTCGACGAGCGCCTGGGAAAGGTCAACTTCTGGCTGTGGTTGGTGGGCTTCAACCTGACATTCGGGCCCATGCACATTCTCGGCCTCCAGGGCATGCCGCGGCGCATCTACACCTACGACGACGACATGGGCTTCGACACCTGGAACATGGTCGCCACGGTGGGGGCCTTCGTCATCGCCTTCTCGGTGCTGGTCTTCATGTACAACGTGCGCCAGTCGCACAAGCGGAAGCGATCAGCGGCGTCGGCCGACCCTTGGGACGCCCGCACCCTGGAGTGGTCGGTACCTTCCCCACCACCCCACTACAACTTCGCCGAGATCCCGGTGTGCCATTCCAACGACGAGTTCTGGCACCGCAAGTACACCGAGGACGAGGAGGGCCGCCCGGTCAGGGTGGACGACGGGGCCGCCCCCACCGGTGAGCACGGCGACGGCGTCGACCAGCAGGGTGACGAGGAGCACGGCCACGACATCCACATGCCCTCGCCGTCCTACTACCCGCTGGTGGCGGCCCTGGGCCTGCCCGTCATCGCCTACGGCATGGTTTACGGCCGCAACTCGGGCCAGAACTACCTGGTGGCGGTGCTCGGCGCCTTGATCCTCCTAGCCGGGCTGTACGCGTGGGCCATGGAGCCATCGGCCGAGCCGGAGGAGCCCGAGGATGGCGGGCACGAAGCCCGCTCCGACGAGGAGCCCGCCCTGGTGGCGGCACCGGAGCGGGAGGCGCAGGGAGAGGGGGCGCCCTCAGAGGCCGAGGGCTCGGGCGGCGACGAGCCCGGTGCCGGCGGGGCCGGGAGCTGACTTGGCCACCAAGCCGAGGACGCTGGCCCACGAGGAGCCGGTCGCCCCTGCTCCCGAGCACCACCATGCCACCAACACAGGCCTCTCCAACGAGAAGCTGGCCATGTGGGCGTTCCTGGGATCCGAGTGCCTGCTGTTCGGAGCGCTGATCTCGACCTACTTCCTGTACCGGGGCAGGAGCAGGACGGGGCCCACGCCCAAGGAGATCTACGACATCCCCTACACCTCGGTGAGCTCCTTCGTCCTGCTCATGAGCTCGCTCACAATGGTCCTAGCCCTGGCCGCCATCCAGCGGGGCGACCACCGCCGCCTCCGGGTGTGGCTTCTGGCCACCGCCCTTCTCGGGGCGAGCTTCATCGCCGGCCAGGTCTACGAGTTCACCTCGTTCGTCCGGGAGGGCCTCACCATGAGGACCAACCTCTTCGGCAGCAGCTTCTTCGTGCTCACCGGCTTCCACGGGGTGCACGTGACCCTGGGCGTCGTCATGCTCCTGTCCCTGTGGAACCTGTCGCTACGGGGTGCCCTGCCGCGGGAGCGCTCCGAGGTCGTCGAGATCGCCGGCCTGTACTGGCACTTCGTGGACGTGGTGTGGATCGTGATCTTCACGGTCGTGTACCTGATCCCCTCATGAGATGGCTCCCATGACCCAACCCACCGCCGAGGACGTCGACCCTCCCGCCGAGGAGAGTCCCGGAGACCACGGTGCCCACCCGACGGACGCCCTCTACGTCAAGGTGGCCCTGATCCTGGCCGTGGTCACCCTCGTCGAGGTTGGCCTCTACTACACGAAGTTCTCCCAGACGGCCACCAACATGGCCCTGATCGCCCTGGCCGCCATCAAGTTCGTGATGGTGGCCGCCTACTTCATGCACCTCAAGTTCGACAACAAGCTGCTGCGCCGGCTGTTCGTGACCGGCTTCGTGCTTGCCGCCTCCGTCTACGTGGCCTACCTCATGACCCTTGGGGTGTTCGTGTGATGGTGCTCGCCGGCGCCGGCGCGTCACCCTGGGCATGGCACCCCCACCCCGACGTGTGGGCCCTGGTGGCCTTGCTGGCCGGCGGCTACTGGCTGGCCCTGACCCGTTTGGGCCCTTCGCTGGCCGGTCCCGGCGAGCCCGTCGTCACCCGTGGCCAGGTGTGCTCCTTCGCCCTGGGAGTGGTCGCTCTGTGGCTGCACGCCGACTACCCCGTGCACGACATCGCCGAGAACTACCTGTTCAGCGTCCACATGGTGCAGCACATCGGCTTCATGCTGGTGGCCGCCCCCCTGTTGCTGCTGGGCCTGCCGGGATGGCTGGTGCGTTGGCTGGTGCGTCCCCGAGCCCTTCGGTGGCTGGTGTCCAGGCTGGCCCGGCTGCTGCCCGCCGCCGTCGTATTCAACGCCGTCATCGTGCTCACCCACTGGCCGGTGGTGGTCGACGCCTCCCTCAGGAGCCACGGCGTGCACCTGGTCGTGCACGCGGTGATCTTCGCCTCGGCCCTGCTGATGTGGTTCCCCGTGGTGAACCGCGTCCCGGAGTTGCCCACCATGGGGTATCCCAACCGCATGCTGTACCTGTTCCTCCAGTCCGTCGTGCCCACGGTGCCGGCCTCGTTCCTGACCTTCGGCCGCGGAGTCATGTACGACTTTTACGCCGAGGCCCCCCGGGTCTTCCCCCTCTCGGCCCTCGACGACCAGCAGCTGGGCGGGGCGCTCATGAAGGTCTACGCCGGGGCCATCCTGTGGACGGCGATCGCAGCCTTGTTCTTCCGGTGGTACGCCACCGAGCGCAGGGACCGAGCGGGCGACGTCCTGACGTGGGAGGACGTGGAGCGTGAGCTGCGCCGCACCGAACCGGCGGGCTAGGCCCCCTCTTCCTCGTTCATGTCGCGAAGTTTGCCCCCCAGGGGGCGCAACTTCGCGACATGAACGCCACGGCTACCGTTCCAGCAACCATGATCGACATACGGCTGGTGCGCGAAGATCCCGATCGGGTCAAGGCCGCGCTGGCGCGCAAGGGCGTGGAACCGGCCGAGGTCGACCGCGTGGCGGAGCTCGACGCCCGACGGCGGGCGCTGGCGCGTGATCGGGACGAGCTGAGGGCCAGGGTCAACTCCCTGTCCAAGGAGGTCCGCTCGGCCCGGCAGGCGGGCGACGACTCCCGGGCCGAGAAGCTCGCCGACGAGAGCCGACGCCTGGGCCAGGAGGAAAGCGAGGTCGAGTCCGACGCCGCGGGGGTGGAAGCGGAGCTGCGGCACCTGCTGCTGCGCATCCCCAACCTGCCCGCCGACGAGGCCCCGGACGGGGCGTCCGCCAACGACAACGTGGTGCTCCGCGTCGAGGGATACGACCCGCAGCGCTACGCCGAGCACCACCGGGTGCCGCACTGGGAGATCGGGGCCCAGCGGGGCATCCTCGACCTCGAGCGGGGCGCCAAGATCTCAGGCTCGATGTTCGTGGTGTACCGCGGCCTCGGGGCCCGGCTGGTCCGAGCCCTGTGCCAGCTAGCCCTGGACCACAACGCCGACGCCTTCGAGGAGGTCCGGCCGCCAACCCTCGTGCGAACCGACACCCTGACCGCCACCGGGCAGCTACCGAAGTTCGCCGACGACGCCTACCACATCGAGCGCGACGACCTGTGGGCCATTCCCACCGCGGAGGTGCCGCTCACATCCCTCGCCCAGGACGAGATCCTGGCCGAGGAGGACCTGCCCATGCGGTTCATGGCCCACACGTCGTGCTTCCGCCGGGAGGCAGGCTCCGCGGGCCGCGACACCCGTGGCCTGCTCCGGGTCCACGAGTTCGACAAGGTGGAGATCCTGGCCTACGCCACCCCCCACCAGGTCGCTGATGTCCACGCCGACCTGCTGGTCCGGGCCGAGGCCGTGCTCGCCGAGCTCGACCTGCCGTACCGCCTCGTCGACATCTGCACCGGTGACCTGGGCCAGCCCCACGCCCGGGCCTTCGACCTCGAGGTCTACGCCCCGGGCTGTGACCAGTGGTTGGAGGTGTCGTCGGTGTCCTGGTTCTCGGACTACCAGGCCCGGCGGGCCAACATCCGCTACCGCGCCACCGGTCAGAAGGGCACCACCTTGGTCCACACCCTGAACGGTTCCGCGCTCGCCGTCCCGCGAGTGTGGGCTGCCCTGGTGGAGACGCACCGCCAGCCCGACGGCTCCGTCCTGGTACCCGAGGTCCTCCGCCCCTATCTGGGAGGCCGCGAGGTCATCTGAGCGGGGCGGAGACAACGGTCTACTCTCCGGACGACAGCAAGGAGGAAGCAATGGCAGGAAAAGCCGTCGTGAGTCTGACCACCGGGCTCGAGGACCCCGAAAAGGTGACCGTCGCCTACCTGGTGGCGGTCGGAGCAGCGGAGCAGGGCCGTCCCACGCTCATGTTCCTGACCAAGGAGGCGGTGCGACTGGCGCTCGAGGGAGTGGCCACCGGCGTCGCCTGCGAGGGGTGCCCACCCCTGCCCGCCCTGCTCGACCGCTACGCCGCCGCCGGGGGTCGCTACTACGTCTGTCCCATCTGCTTCGACGCCAAGCAGCTCGACAAGTCGGCACTCCTCCCCCAGGCCGAGCTGGCCGGCACCGTCCCACTGTGGCAGTGGATCGGCGACGAGGGGGCGACGACCTTCAGCTACTGAGGAGCGGCCGCCTCGGCGCGCGATGCTGTCGGCATGGAGCAGCGGCTCTCCCTGGTGACGTTGGGTGTCTCCGACGTGCTTCGGGCTCGTGCGTTCTACGAGGCCCTCGGCTGGTCGGGCGAGTCACCCGACGGCGATGTGGTGTTCTTCCAGCTGGGCGGGATGATCCTCGCCCTGTGGGGACGCGACAAGCTCGCCGAGGACAGCGTCGTGGAGGACGGCGGCGGGTGGGGCGGGGTCACCCTCGCCTACTGCGTCGACTCGCCGGCGAGGGTCGACGCCGTTCTGGCAGAGGCCGCGGATGCGGGCGCCACGATCGGTCGACCGGGGGCGGAGACCTTCTGGGGCGGTTACTCCGGGATCTTCGTCGACCCCGACGGGCATCCGTGGGAGGTGGCCCACAACCCGGGCTGGGTCCTCGAGGACGACGGCGCCGTCCGCCTTCACTGACCCCGTCGGAGACGGTCGGCAACCGGGACC
>JALYHE010000155.1 GCA_030776705.1 Actinomycetota bacterium
CATCGCCGGGCACCAGACCCGCCTGCAGCTCGCCGACCCGCCCGTGGGCATCCTGTTCCTGCTGGCCATGTCCTCGGTGGCGGTATACGGGGTGATGCTGGCGGGATGGTCGTCGGGCTCCAAGTACCCGCTGCTCGGCGCGGTGCGGGGCTCGGCGCAAATGGTGTCCTACGAGGCGGCCCTGGGCCTGGCCACGGTGGCCGTGGTGCTTGTCACCGGCTCCCTGCTCACCAGCGACATCGTCGCCGACCAGTCCGGTAGAGGGCTGGGCTTCCTACCCAACTGGAACCTGTTCCGCCTCGGGTTCATCCCCTTCATCGTCTTCTTCATCGCCGGCACGGCGGAGGTCAACCGAGCGCCCTTCGACCTGGTGGAGGCCGAGCAGGAGCTGGTGGGCGGGTTCCACACCGAGTACTCGTCCCTGCGCTTCGGCCTCTTCTTCCTGGCCGAGTTCATGAACGCCGTCACCATGTCGGCGGTGGTGGTGACCCTCTTCCTGGGCGGTCCGACCGGGCCGGGCCCGGACAGCGGCTTCCTGGGCGCCGTCATGCCCGTGTTCTGGTTCATGGTCAAGGTGTTCGCCTTGCTGTTCGTCTTCATCTGGCTGCGGGCCACACTGCCCCGCTTCCGCTACGACCAGCTCATGGACCTGGGTTGGAAGCGGCTGATCCCCTTCTCGCTGATATGGCTGCTCATCCTCGCCGCCTTCCAGGTCGACCGGTGGGTCGGCGTCGCCGTGACCGTCGGCGGCGTGGTGATGGTCGTGCTGCTCTGGCGGGCCATGCAGGTGGGAACCGAGGCGTCCGAGTACGAGGCGCCCGCGCCTCCCGCCTACCGAGAGGCGGTGGAGAGCTGATGGGCTATCTCGACGGGTTCAAGGTGACGTTCAAGACCATCTTCGAGCCCGCCGTCACCACGCGCTACCCGGACGAGAAGCGAGCCAAGCCCGAGCGGTTCCACGGGCGCCACGTCCTGAGCCGCTACGAGGACGGCATGGAGAAGTGCATCGGCTGCGAGCTGTGCGCCGGGGTCTGCCCGGCCCGTTGCATCTACGTCAGGGGCGCCGACAACCCGCCCGACGACCCGGTGTCGCCGGGTGAGCGCTACGGCTACGTGTACGAGATCAACTACCTGCGCTGCATCCACTGCGACCTGTGCGTCGAGGCCTGCCCCACCGAGGCCATCACCGAGAGCAAGGTCTTCGAGTTCTCCTTCACCAACCGCACCGACGCCATCTACACCCGCGAGGAGCTGCTCGTGGGCGACGACGGCCATCCCAAGCGCCAGCCGTGGGAGGACTGGCGGGAAGGCGACGATCGGCACACGTCGGGCTGGGTGCGTGCCACCTCGCCCTCGGGCGCGGCCGAGTACGAGGGCAAGGTGCAGTGGTCGGGAGAGCTGGGGTACGGCGTCCGCCCGCCCGAGGTGGGCCAGTCCGTCGAGGTCCCCGTCGACGTGGTCGCCGACATCACGGGAGAGCCCACCGTCGAGGGCGAGCACGCCCCCAAGCGCAGCAGGCGCCGGTGAGGGCGCCATGACGGGCGCCCTGCTGCTGGCCGCCACCAAGGTCGACGCCGTCGTGTTCGCCACCTCCGCCCTCATCATCCTGGCCGGCGCCATCGGCGTGGTGATATCCCGGAACCCGGTCCACGCCGCCCTGTTCCTGGTCATGACCCTGTTCGGCGTGGCCGTGCTCTTCGTCGCCCAGGAGGCCCACTTCCTGGCCGCGGTCCAGGTCATCGTGTACGCCGGGGCCATCGTGGTCCTCTTCCTGTTCGTGATCATGCTCCTCGGCGTGGACCAAGAGGAGAACGTGATGGCGGAGCCGCTCCGTGGCCAGCGGCCACTGGCCCTGCTGCTCGGAGTCATCTCCCTGGCCGAGCTCTTCCTGCTTTCCCAGGGCACCAAGTGGGTGACGGGGGCAGAGTCGGTGGCAGGCCCGCTGAGCGGGGCGGGCAGCAACGTTGAGAAGCTGGCCCGGGCCATCTTCACCCGCTACCTCCTGGCCTTCGAGCTCACCTCCGTCCTGCTGGTGATCGCCGTGGTGGGGGCGGTGGTGCTGGCCCGCCGGTCCCAGAGGGCCCCCACCGCCTCACCCGCTGCGGCCCGCACCGAGGAGGTCGAGTCCCCGCAGTCGGAGGAGCCGTTGTCGGCGGGCGCGGCCTCATGAGCGTCGACGGGTCCTGGTACCTGTGGCTGGCCGCCGCCCTTTTCACGGTGGGGGCGGTGGGCCTGCTGGTGCGCCGCAACGTGCTCGTGATGTTCATGTGCGTGGAGCTCATGCTCAACGCCGTCAACCTCTCCCTGGTCACCTTCTCCCGCCAGCTCGATGACATCGGGGGCCAGTCTCTGGGCTTCTTCGTGCTGGTGGTGGCCGCCGCCGAGGTGGTGGTGGGGCTCGGCATCATCGTGGCCATCTTCCGGCGCCGGGCCGGCGCCACCGCCGACGACCTCCACCTGCTGCGGGGCTAGGCCCTTGGCCGACGCCGCCTACCTCATCCCCCTCTTCCCCCTGCTGGGGTTCCTGAGCCTGGTCGCCTTCGGACGGCGGCTGGGTGAGCCCCGGGCGGGCTGGCTGGCGACCTCCGCCGTGGGTCTGTCCTTCCTCGCCTCAGTGGCCACCTTCTTCGACCTCCTGGGCCACAAGGGCGAGGAACGGGAGGTGACCAAGCACGTCTTCACCTGGCTGAAGGTCGGTGGCTTCGAGTCTGAGATCGCCCTCCTGGTGGACCCGCTCTCGGTCACCATGGCCCTGTTCGTAACGGGCGTGGGGATGCTGATCCACCTGTACTCGATCGGGTACATGGAGGGCGACCCCGGGTTCTCGCGCTTCTTCGCCTACCTGAACCTGTTCGCCTTCTCCATGCTGGTCCTGGTCCTGTCGGACAACTTCCTCTTCACCTTCGTGGGCTGGGAGGGGGTGGGGGCGTGCTCGTACCTGCTGATCTCCTTCTGGTTCGAGCGCGAGCAGGCCGCCACCGCCGGCAAGAAGGCGTTCGTGGTCAACCGGGTGGGCGACTTCGGCTTCATGGTGGCCATGTTCCTGCTCTTCTTCGCCTTCGGCTCGCTGAGCTACCACGAGGTCTTCGAGGGGGTGGAGGACGCCTCGCACGCCACCGTCACCGCCATCGCCCTGCTGCTGTTCCTCGGCGCGTGCGGGAAGTCGGCCCAGCTGCCGCTGTTCGTGTGGCTCCCCGACGCCATGGAGGGACCGACCCCCGTCTCGGCCCTCATCCACGCCGCCACCATGGTCACGGCGGGCGTCTACCTGATGGCCCGGGTGAGCCCCATACTGGCCTCGGCCGAGACCGCGCTCACGGTGGTGGCCGTGGTGGGGGCGGTGACGGCGCTGGTGGCGGCCGTCATCGCTTGCGCCCAGAACGACATCAAGCGGGTCCTGGCCTACTCCACCATCTCCCAGCTGGGCTACATGTTCCTCGCCGTGGGCTCGGGCGCCTACGTGGCCGCCATCTTCCACATGGTGACGCACGCCTTCTTCAAGGCGCTGCTCTTCCTGGGCGCCGGCTCGGTCATGCACGGCATGCACGAGGAGACCGACATGAAGGTCATGGGCGGTCTGCGGCGATGGATGCCGGTGACCTCGGCCACCTTCATCGTGGGCTGGCTGGCCATCGCCGGTGTTCCGCCCTTCTCGGGCTTCTGGTCCAAGGACGACATCCTCCTCGCTGCCTACGACAAGAGCGTGGCCCTGTGGGCCGTGGGCCTGGTCACGGCCGTGCTCACCGCCTACTACATGAGCCGCCAGGTCTTCCTGGTGTTCGGCGGCCAGGAGAGGTGGCACCAGGCGGCCGGCGCGTCGGAGGAACACGAGGAGCCCCACGAGTCACCGCGGGTGATGACCGCTCCCATGGTGGGGCTGGCCGGTCTGGCCCTCGTGGGCGGGGTCTTGAACCTCCCCTTCGACAAGGCCAAGTTCCTCGAGCACTGGCTGGAGAAGCCCGTGTTCGAGGAGACCTTGCACCACCTCTCGAAGAGCGCGGAGTCGGCCCGGCTGGGCCTGGCTGCCCTGGCCGTGGTGGCCGGGGCCGTGGGCATCGCCATCGCCTACGTCACGTTCGTGCGGGCCAGACGCCTCGACGCCTTCGAGCCGGCGTTGTTGAAGCGGGGGAGCGGGGGCTTCGACGACCTGTACTCCTTGCTCGTGGAGCGGCCGGGACGGGCGCTGTTCTCGTTCACCAGCTCCGTGTTCGACAACCGGGTCGTGGACGGAGTGGCCAACGGCATCGCCTCGGCGATCCGGGCGGGCGGCTCCCAGCTGCGCAAGGTCCAGACCGGTTACGTCCGCAACTACGCCCTGGGCGTCACCTTCGGCGCCGTGCTGCTGCTGGGATACGCCATGCTGCGAATGGGAGGTTGAGGCCCGACGTGGAGGGGCTCTCCGTCCTCACCCTGATCGTGCTGCTGCCGGCGCTCGGTGCCGCCGTGGTGGCCTTGACGCCCCGGCACATGGAGGGCGCCATCAGGGCCTTGGGCCTCGCGGTGTCGCTGGCCGTCGCCGTGCTGGCCTTGGGCCTGGCCTTCTCCTTCCACGCCGAGTCCGCCGACTACCAGTTCGTGTCGGAGCTGCAGTGGATCAAGGAGTTCGGGTCGACGTGGCTGCTCGGCGTGGACGGCATCTCCCTCTTCCTCGTGGTCCTCACCGCCATTCTCTTCCCCATCGCCCTGGCCGGCACCGACGTCCACGGAGACGTCAAGAGCTACACGGCGTGGATGCTCCTTCTCGAGGTGGGCTGCCTCGGCTCCTTCATGGCCCTCGACCTGTTGCTGTTCTTCCTCTTCTTCGAGCTCACGCTCGTGCCCATGTACTTCATCATCGGCGGCTGGGGCTACGAGAACCGGGTATACGCGTCCCTCAAGTTCTTCCTCTTCACCCTGTTCGGCTCGGCCTTCCTGCTGGTGGGCATCCTGACCCTGGTCCTGTTGTCGGCCAAGGGCCCCGCCCCCCTCACCTTCGACATACGGGAGCTGGCCGACCGCGGAGCGCTGGCCGAGGGGACGGCCCGATGGGTGTTCCTGGCCTTCGTGGCGGGCTTCGCCGTCAAGGTGCCCCTGTTCCCCGTACACACCTGGCTCCCCGACGCCCACACCCAGGCACCGACAGCAGGATCGGTGATCCTCGCCGGCGTCCTGCTGAAGCTGGGCACCTACGGCATCGTGCGCTTCGGCCTGACCCTGTTCCCCAAGGCGGCGGTGGACCTGGCGCCCATCCTGTTGACCCTGGCCACCGTCGGCGTGATCTACGGAGCCGTGGTGGCGACCATGCAGCAGGACCTCAAGCGCCTGGTGGCGTACTCCTCGGTCGCCCACCTGGGTTTCATCGTCCTCGGCACCTTCGCCCTCACGAACCAGGGCCTGTCGGGCGGCGTCCTCCAGATGGTGAACCACGGGCTGTCCACCGGGGCGCTGTTCCTCCTGGTGGGGATGATCTACGAGCGCCGCCACACGCGGGAGATCGGAGAGCTGCACGGCCTGCAGCGGTCTATGCCCGTCCTGGCCGGGGTCTTCACCGTGGTCATGCTCTCCTCCATCGGGCTGCCCGGCCTCAACGGCTTCGTGGGCGAGTTCCTCATCCTGGTGGGCACCTTCGTCACTCACCGCTGGTGGGCGGTGGTGAGCACGGCCGGGGTCATCCTGGCGGCCCTGTACCTGCTCTGGGCCTACCAACGGGTCTTCCACGGCACTCCGGAAGGAGAGAACGCCGAGGTGGCGGACATGAGCCGGCGGGAGCGAGTCGTCATGGTCCCCGTCCTCGCCCTCATCGTCTTCCTCGGCGTCTACCCCCAGCCCGTCCTCGACCGCATAAACCCCTCGGTTGAGCGCCTCGTGAAGCACGTCGAGGAGGAGGGTGACTACCACCAGCCCTCGGTGGCGGCCGAGCACGGGAAGGGCGAGGTCAAGGAGAAGGCGGAGGGGAAGGGGAGATGATCGGCCTTCTGGCGGCCCAGGGCGGTGAACCGGACCGGCTTCCCCCGCTGGAGCTTCCCAAGGTGGAGTACTCGGCCATGGCGCCCGAGCTGGTGCTCATCGGAGGCGCCCTGGTCCTGCTGGTCTGGGTCGCCATGTCGCGCACCCGGCGGCCCCGGGTCTGGGCTGCCCTCACAGTGGCCGTGGGGGTTGCCTCCCTCGTGGCCTCCTGGCTGCTGTGGGAGGACGTGAAGGACGACGGGCCGACCAGCGCCGTCGCCGACGCCCTCGTCGTCGACGGCTTCACCGCCTTCTTCATGGTCACGGTCAGCTCAATCGTCATCGTGGGGGCGCTCATGGGCGAGGCCTACCTGAGACGCGAGCGCCTTTGGGGCCCCGAGTACTACGTGCTGATGCTGCTGTCCGCTGCCGGCGGCATCTTCATGGCCTCGGCCAACGACCTCGTCATCGTGTTCCTGGGCCTCGAGGTGCTGTCCATCGCCCTCTACGTCCTGACCGGGTTCAACAACTGGCGTATGGAGTCGCGGGAGGCGGCCATCAAGTACTTCGTCATGGGCGCCTTCTCCTCGGCCGTTTTCCTGTACGGCGTGGCCCTCGTGTACGGGGCCACGGGCTCCACCAACCTGGGTGAGATCAGCGCCTACCTCAGCTCCACCGTCTCTCCGGACAACGGCGTCCTGCTGGCCGGCGTCGCCCTCCTGCTGGTGGGTTTCGGCTTCAAGGTGGCGGCCGTGCCCTTCCACACCTGGACGCCCGACGTCTACGAGGGCGCGCCCACGCCGGTGACCGGCTTCATGGCGGCGGCGGCCAAGGCGGCGGGCTTCGCCGGGCTGTTGCGGGTCTTCTTCTCCACCTTCGCCACCTTGCGCCTGGACTGGCAGCCGATCGTGTGGGCCCTCGCCGTGCTGACCCTGTTGGTTGGCTCGGTCATAGCCATCGTCCAGGAAGACATCAAGCGCATGCTCGCCTATTCGTCCATCAGCCACGCCGGCTACGTCCTGATCGGGCTCCAGGCGGCCAACGAGAACGGCCTGGCCGGGGCCCTCTACTACCTGCTCACCTACTCTTTCATGGTGCTGGGCAGCTTCGGCATCGTCACCCTCATCGGCCGCCAGGGCGACGCCCGCCACCAGCTCGACGCCTACCGGGGCCTGTCGGCCCGCCGGCCGGGCCTGGCCCTGGCCTTCACTGTCCTGCTCCTGGCCCAGGCCGGCATCCCGTTCACCACGGGCTTCCTGGCCAAGTTCTACGTCATCTCGGCCGCGGTGGAGGGCCGATCGTACGCGTTGGCCCTCATCGGCATGCTGTCGGCGGTGGTGGCGGCCTTCTTCTACCTACGGGTCACCGTGCTCATGTACATGTCGTCCGACGAAGGGGACGAGGCAGCCGAGGGGGAGGAGGACGCCGAGGAGCCGATACGGATCCCCCGCACCATGGGCGCAGCGCTGGCCGTTTCGGTGGCGTTCACCGTGGTCTTCGGTGTCCTGCCGGCACCGGTGATCGCCTTCGCCCGGGACGCCACCAACCTGCTGTAGCGCTCTCGCGCGGAACTACCGCTGATGTCGCTTACCTGTCGTGATGTCAACAGCCTGCCTCGAGACCCCCTTGAAGACGCCGTCTGACACCAGCGGTAGTTCCGCGGCGGAGCACTAGCGGAGCCCCCGTCACGCACGATGTCACGACGCTGGCTCCTGCTCATCCTCCCGGTCACGGCCGTGGTGGTGGCGGCGGCGCTGGTGTCCAGGGGGCCGGGGGGAACCGAGAAGGAGGCTGACGACGGTCAGGAACGCTTCCAGTTCGCCCTCATCGGAGACGCCCGCTACCGGCCCGAGGAGGACGCCAAGTTCGCCCGGGTGATGGACGCCATCAACGCCGAGGACATGGCCTTCACCGTGCACATCGGCGACATAAAGCGGGGTGCCGCGCCGTGCGGCGACGACGTCTACCTCACCACCCGCCGGCTCTTCTCCGAGTTCTCCTCCCCCTTGATCTACACGCCCGGCGACAACGAGTGGACCGACTGTGGCGACCGGGACCCGAAGGAGCGCCTGGCGTTCCTCCGCCGGGTGTTCTTCCCCGACGACCAGTCCCACGGCCGGCGACGACTTGGCGTGGAGCGGCACAGCGCGGAGTACCCGGAGAACGTCCGGTGGCGATACGGCAAGGTGACGTTCGCCACCCTCCACGTCGTGGGCAGCAACAACAACCTTCCCGACCCGTCCACGCCGGGGCGCCCACGGGGAGACCCGGCTGAGTTCTCGGCCCGCAACCGCGCCAACCTCGAGTGGCTGTCGCAGGCGTTCCGGAAGGCCCGGGCCGACCGCAGCGTGGCCGTCGTCCTGGCCATGCAGGCCGACCCCGCCTTCGAGCGGCCCCCCCAGAACCGCTTCGGCTACCAGAACCTCCTGGCCGCCCTCGAGCGGGAGACGGTGGCCTTCGCCAAGCCGGTGGTGCTGCTCCACGGCGACACCCACGTCTCCCGTGTGGACAAGCCCATGACGGACTCCCGCACCGGCCGGACGGTGGAGAACTTCACGCGGGTGGAGAGCTTCGGCAGCCCAGACATCCACTGGGTACGAGGTTCCGTCGACACCGGTAACCCCGAGGTGTTCACCTTCCGCCAGGAGCTCATCGAGGCCAACCGGGCGCCGTAGGCGGCGCCTGCGAGGACTACCTCGGGCCGCCCTCCTGCTCGGGGTTGCCGGTGATGCACATCGGGTCACAGGTGAAGCCCTGGCCGGGGTTGTCGTCGGCGGCCGTCAGGGCGTCCATCGGTGCGTCGGGGCCGCAGCCCACGGGCCCGCACACGATCTGGTCGCTGTGCTGGGCCGCGGGGCCGGGGTCGGCCGAGGTGCCGACGCCCGGGGAGTCGGGCAGGACCAGACAGCCGTACGCCGGTGTTGCCGTGCCGACCAGTAGCGGAGCGACGGCGAGGGCGGTCTTGGCGAGCTTCTTGATCTTCACGGGCTCCCCTTCCCTGGGCGTGAACGTCCTCGGGGAACCTACCGAGGGTTGCCCGCCGAACGCAACCGGCCCATAGGTGTGATGGGCACCTACCGACGGGCATGGGCCCCCGGTCAGGGGCGGACGGCGAAGCCCTGGACGTGGGGCAGCGCCGGGAACCCGTAGCGCTCCAGCGTGGCGAGCCGGAACCCAGCCGCCTCGACGGCCTCCAGGGTCCTCCGGTTGGGGCGGCACCCGCCGTTGAGCCAGGCCCACGGTCGGGCCAAGCGGTCCTGCCAGGCGGCCAACTCGTCGTCCGTGGCCCGCACGTGCTCCATAAGGAACAGCTTGCCGCCCGGCCGCACAACCCGGTGCAGCTCGGCCAGCGTGGCGTCTGGGTCGTCCACGGTGCACAGGACCAGCGCCACGACGGCGGCATCGAACGACGCGTGGCCGAACGGCAGCCTCTCGCCGAGCGACCGGACGAGCCGTACCGGCACTCGGGCACCGTCCAGGCGCTGCCGGGCCCGACGCACCATGGCGGGGTCCGGCTCGACGGCGATCATCCCGCTGACCGTGAGCGGGACGTGCTTCACCGTCTCGGCTGTGCCGATCCCGACGTCCAGCACCCGGCCGGACAGCTGCCCGAACAGGGCCTGGCGCCGCTTGCCGAGCTCTCCACGGTCGGCGCGGCGGTTCATGGCGTCGTACCAGGCAGCGAAGAAGGGACGGCTGCCGTGGCCTGACTGCTTCATGTCGCGATCATCGACCCCCGTCTGGCACGAGATCGCGACATGGACGTGTGGGAGAGCGTCAGCCCGGTCCGGGGTCGATGACCAGGGGTCCTTCGATGAGGTGGACCTCGGGCCGCGCCCCCTCGGGCACGAGCCATGGGGCGGAGGGGTCGGGGTCGGGGTTGAGCCGCCAACCGGAGCCGACCCGCTCCACGCCCAACGGGTACACCCGCAGGACGCCCTGGCGGTCGATGTGAAGGCGGACGAGGTTCTTGTAACCGGTGAGGCCTTGCGCCGAGAAGGCCTCGTTGCCGTGCGCGTCCAGCCCCGGTACGGCGTTGCACAACGCCAGGTAGGCGCCCATCACCAGGCCCCCGGCGATCCCCCCCAGGGCGGCCACCAGAAAGATGAGCAGACCCGTGCGGACCGCCCCCTCGGCCACCGAGGCGAACCTGATCGACACCCATGCCACCGCCAGCAGGGCGAGCAGCTGGAAGAGGCCGTGGGTCAGGCCCATCACCGCCTTGGCCGCCCGCCTGGGCCGCCCGTGGGCCCATCTCGACGGGGCCTTGGCGAAGCCCACCAAGCCTGCCGCCAGCGTCACGATGAGCGCCACGGCCAAGGGGCTGCGAACCAGCCCCAGGACGAGGTCCCAGAGGCCGAACCGGGGGACGGCCTCGGACAGGGAGCGGTCCCCGTGCTCGCCCAGGGTGCGCAGGGAGAACTGGCTGGCCAACAGCAGCAGAACGTGGGCGACGGCCGGAATGACCATGAAGGTGCGGTTGCGGAGGGGAAGGGTCAGGGCCCCGAGGGCCAGGCGCCGCGAGGTGGCTGCCTCGGGGTAGCAGGCCTGGCGGGCGTACACCTGGGGTGAGGGGTCCCGGTCGTCGACCTGGAGGGAGACCGTGTCGGGCAGGCCGTGGGTTGGATGCAGGAAGGCGCCCCCGCCGCCGGCGGTGAGCTTGTGGGTGCCGTCGGTCCCCGAGAACCGGCTGTAGTGGTGGCTGTCCCCGGTCAGGGTCAGCATCAGCCTGGCCTCGGCGGGGCGGATCAGGCTGCGCTCGAGGTAGGCCAGGTTCCGGTAGGCGGCCGGTTCCTCGCTGGTGTCGACCCAGCTCGGTTTGGCCGTGCAGAGGACGATCCGGTCGCCCGGGCGCATGTGCTGCTCCACCACCCGCTCGAAGTACGCCAGCTGAGGCTCGTCGATGTACGTGTCGAGCTGGATGTCGATGCCCCACAGCCACCACCGGTGCGGTAGCGGCACGGCGAAGTAGCTGCGGCCCTGCCACGTGCGCCACGCCCCCACCCACTTCCGCTGGCAGAAGATCCTGATGAAGCTGGTCAGACCGTCGTACCAGTCGTGGTTGCCGGGGAGGGCGAACATGTCCGCCGCCTGGGGCGGCGGGGCCCACGGGCGGGCCGCCCTGAACGGGCCGACGAAGCGGTCCTCGTACTCTTGCGGGCTCGCCGTGGGATACACCTCGTCTCCACCGAGGACCAGCACGTCGCCCCGTGGCAGCGGCTGGCCGACCCCCGGCAGCTCGAGGGCGGGCTGTGACGCCAGCCAGGCCATCGTGTAGGTGGGGTCGAAGCCGTCGCCGGTATCGGACAGGTAGTCGAGCCAGAGCTCGTCACGTTCGGCCAGGTGGTCCACCACCGGCGAGTCGACCCCAGACTGCAGCTCCCGCTTGTCCAGGAAGGCGCCGAAGACCGAGGAGAGCACCACCCGCAGGCCGGCGTCGGCCAGCACCCCGGGGCTGAACCAGCGCACAGGGGGCTTGCGACTGAAGCCGAGGGTGGCGTCGCTCCCCGGACGGGGCGGCGGCTCGTGGCGGACAGCGCGGTCCCGCGGTCTGGGGTACTCCGTAGAGCTCAAGGCCACGACCTCCGCCAAGCCGAAGGGGCTCGATCCCCGGCGGAGCTTACTGGCGGCCTCGAGCCGGCGACCCATCTGCTCGCAGGAAGCCGCCTCGTCGGGCGGGCTTCCCGACGGGCGGAACGGGCGGTCCCGCTTTGGCGGCTGCCGGAGGCCGTCGGTACGCTCGTCGCCGGTGTCATCCTTCCTGCGCCAGTACTTCAGCGTGCTCGTCTTCGGCGCCGCCGCGGTGGCCATGGTGGGGGCCATGCTCGGCGCCGGCAGCCTGCTGCGCCCCAAGCGGCCCCAGGGCCAGAAGTACATCTCCTACGAGAGCGGAGTGGACCCGGTAGGCACCGGATGGTCCCAGAGCCAGATCCGCTACTACCTCTTCGCCCTTCTGTTCGTGATGTTCGAGGTCGAGACCGTCTTCATCTTCCCCTGGGCCGTGCGCATCGACGCCATGGGCGTGTTCGGGCTGGTGGAGATGGTGGTCTTCATCGTCATCCTGGCCCTCGGGCTCGTCTATGCCTGGCGGAAGGGAGTGCTTCGGTGGATGTGAGGCTGGGAGTGATGCCCGGGTGGGCCTAGTGGAGAAGGGCTGGGTCCCCAAGCCGCTCAGCCACCTGCTCAACCTCAGCCGCAAGTACTCGCTGTGGGTGTACCAGTGGGGTCTCGCCTGCTGCGCCATCGAGATGGGCGCAGCCTTCGGCTCCCCGCGCTACGACGTCATGCGCCTCGGCGTCATCCCCTTCCCGGCCAGCGCCCGCCAGGCCGACCTGGTCGTGATCTCGGGGACCGTCACCGACAAGATGGCGCCGCCCATCCGCCGCCTCTACGAGCAGATGCCCGACCCCAAGTACGTCATCTCCATGGGGTCGTGCGCCAACTGTGGCGGCCCCTACTGGGACAGCTACTCCGTCACCAAGGGCGTGGACCAGATCATCCCCGTGGACGTGTACGTCCCGGGCTGCCCCCCTCGCCCCGAGGCCCTGCTCGAGGGCATCGTCCTCCTCCAGGAGCGCATCCAGCACGAGGACCTGGCCGAGCGCTGGAAGGGTGAGCCCATTGTCGTCGGCGGCTGACGAGTCGGTGGGCCAGGAGGGCCGCGGTGACGTGGCCCGGCCCACCGACTCCACCCGCCAGCAGCTGGTCGAGGTGCTGAAGGCCGAGCTGGGCGACGCCGTGGTGAGCCACGAGGTGGCGGCCGACGACCTGTGGGTGCGAGTCGACCGCAGCGCCTGGCGCCGGGTGGCCGAGGTGTGCCGGCGCCGCCTCGACATGGACTACTTCTGCTTCCTCTCCGGCATCGACTGGCTTCCAAACCCGGACCTCTCCGGCGAGAAGGTCTACGACCCCGGGGGCACGGCCATCGAGGGCACCGAGGGGGACGGCTCCTCGGGGGCGCCTTCGGAAGGGAAGTACGAGACCGGCGTGGCCGGCGGGGAGAGCCGCTTCCAGGTCCTGGCCCGGCTGTACTCCACGGTCCACCACGTGGGCGTCACCTTGAAGGCCGACCTCGACGAGGCCGACCCGAGGGTGGCGTCGTGGGTGGACGTGTACCGGGGAGCGGACTGGCACGAGCGCGAGACGTGGGAGATGTACGGCTTCACCTTCGACGGCCATCCCGGGCTGCGCCACCTGTACCTGCCCGGCGAGTTCGAGGGCCATCCCCTGCGCAAGGACTTCCCGCTCCTGGCCCGGGAGGTCAAGCCGTGGCCCGGCCTGGTGGACGTGGAGCCCATCCCCGGCGAGGAGGCCGAGGCCAACGAGGCCCTGACCGCGGAAGGCAAGCCCAAGGCGGAGGACGAGGGCGGGTGACGGCCACCACCGACTGGCAGAAGTCGGCCTACGTCTCCGGCCAGGCCGCCGACGCCCGGGTGAACGTGGAGCTCGAGACGGAGGGCATGACCCTCAACATCGGTCCCCAGCACCCCGCGACCCACGGCACCCTTCGCATCGTGGTGCGCCTGGACGGCGAGCAGGTGGTCTGGGCCGAGCCAGTGTGCGGCTACATGCACCGGGGGTACGAGAAGCTGTGCGAGGTGAGGACCTACCCACAGG
>JALYHE010000156.1 GCA_030776705.1 Actinomycetota bacterium
GCGCACACCACGTCGTGGCCCAGGTGGGCCAGGTAGGCCGCGGTGGTGAGTCCCACGTAGCCCGCTCCGACCACGGCCACGTGGCTCATCCGCTCGTCACCTCCTTCACCAGCCTCTCCAGGGACTCGCGGTAGTCGGGCAGCAGTGGCAGCCCGGACAGCCGGAGGGCGGCGTTGTCGAGCACCGAGTAGGCCGGCCGGGGGGCGGGGCGAGGAGGATCGAGGTCGGCGGTGCGCACGGCCCGCACCTTGTCCACGTCGAGACCACCGGCAGCCAGGGCCTCGCGGGCCAGGCCGAACCAGGTGGTGTGCCCCTGGTTGGTGACGTGGAACCTGCCGCCAAACCCGGCCGACACCAGCTGGGCGACCATGGCGGCCAGGTCGTCGGCGAAGGTGGGGCAGCCGCGCTGGTCGTCGACCACTGTGATCTCGTCGCGCTCGGCGGCCAGCCGCAGCATGGTCTTCACGAAGTTGCCGCCCCGGCGGCCGCACAGCCAGGAAGTGCGCACGACCAGGTCGTCGGGGACGAGCTCCCGCTCTCCGCCCAGCTTGGAGCGGCCGTACACCGAACGGGGGGCCGTCTCGTCCCACTCGGTGTAGGGCCGGTCGGCGTCCCCGGCGAACACGTAGTCGGTCGAGACGTAGCACACCCGGGCCCCGGCCAGGCGGGCGGCTTGGGCGACGTGCCGGGTCGCCAGGGCGTTGACCCGGAACGCCCGGTCCGGGTCGCGCTCGCAGCCGTCGACGTCGGTCCACGCCGCTGCGTGGACCACCACGTCCGCTCCGATGGCGGGGACGGCCTGCAGGACCGCCTCGCGGTCGGCCACGTCCAGGCGGTCCTGGTCGGCGGCGACCACGTCGTGGCCGGCGAACGCCTCCACCAGCTCGGTGCCCAGCTGCCCTCCGGCGCCGGTGACGAGGACCCTCACACCGGCCCCTTCAACGGCTCCCACCACCAGCGGTTGTCGCGGTACCAGTCGACGGTGTCGGCCAGGGCCTGGTCCAGGTCACGCGACGGGGACCAGCCGAGGGACCTGACCTTGGCGGTGTCCACGGAGTAGCGCCGGTCGTGGCCCAGGCGGTCGGGCACGTAGCGCACCATCGACTCGTCGGCGCCCAACAGGGCCAGGAGCTTGTCGACGAGCACTCGGTTGGGCACCTCGTTGCCGGCCCCAACGTTGTAGATCTCACCCACCTCGCCCCTGCGCAGGACCAGGTCTATGGCGGAGCAGTTGTCGTCCACGAAGCACCAGTCCCGTACGTTCATGCCGTCGCCGTAGAGAGGCACGGGAAGGCCGTCGAGGAGGTTGGTGACGAACAGAGGGATCACCTTCTCGGGGTACTGGTAAGGCCCGAAGTTGTTCGACGAGCGCGTGATCAGGACGGGCGTCCCGTACGTGCTCAGGTAGGACCGGGCGATCAGGTCGGAGCCGGCCTTGGAGGCGCTGTAGGGCGAGCGGGGGTCGAGCGGATCGTCCTCACTGGAGGACCCCTCTTCCACGGAGCCGTACACCTCGTCGGTGGAGACGTGGAGCACACGGCCTATCTCCAAGCGGCGGGCCGTGTCGCAGACGACGTTGGTCCCCTGGCAGTTGGTGTGCACGAAGGCGTCAGGGGCCACGATGGAGCGGTCCACGGCGCTCTCGGCGGCGAAGTGGACCACGGCGTCGTGGCCCCGCATGGCCAGCTCGAGGGCCTCCCGGTCGCACACGTCGCCCTTGACGAACTGCACGGCCGGGTGGTCCTGGAGGTCGTGGAGGGTGGCCAGGTTCCCGGCGTAGGTGAGAGCGTCGAAGATGGTGACCTCGTCGTCGCCGTTGCCCAGGACGTGGCGGACGTAGTTGGACCCGATGAACCCGGCGCCGCCGGTCACGAACAGCTTCACGGGGAGCCCAGGGTAGTGCAGGGCCCACCCGGCGCTTCAGGCTCCTGCCCATGAACACCTAGGCTCGTGGGATGCGAGGCGTCATCCTCGCCGGCGGCAGCGGCAGCCGGCTCCACCCACTGACCCGGATAACCAACAAGCACCTCCTGCCGATCTACGACCGTCCCATGGTGAGCTACGCCATCGAGGCCCTGGTCAACGCCGGCGTCAGCGAGATGATGATGGTCACCGGGGGCACCCACGCCGGCGAGTTCCTGCGGCTGCTCGGCGACGGCCACGAGCACGGCATCGAGCGGCTCGTCTACGCCTACCAGGAGCGGCCCGGCGGCATCGCCGAGGCACTGGGCCTGGCCAGGCGCTTCGTGGGCGACGACCGGGTCCTGGTGATGCTGGCCGACAACATCCTCGAGCGCTCCATCCGTCCCTCGGTGCAGAACTTCCTCGACCAGGACAAGGGTGCTCGAATCCTCCTGTCCCGCATCGACGACGCCACCCACCTGCGCCACCTCGGGGTCCCGGAGCTCGACGAGCACGGCCGAGTGGTGAGCATCGTGGAGAAGCCCGAGGACCCGCCCAGCACCTTCGCCGTGACCGGCCTGTACTTCTACGACGCCACCGTCTTCGACGTGATCCCCGACCTCACTCCGTCGGGGCGGGGCGAGCTGGAGATCACCGACGTCAACAACTGGTTCGTCTCACAGCGGACCATGGAGTACGACGTGCTGGAGGGCTTCTGGGGCGACGCCGGCGAGTCCATCGAGGCGTACTACGAGGTGAACGACTTCGTGCGGGCCCACGGCGCCAACAAGGACTGAGCTGGCGCCTCAGCAGGGGGGCTGTGCCGGCCCGCCCCTCGGCCGGGCCGGGGTGGTCGCCGCCGGGCCGGCCGGGGCCGTGGTGGTCGGGGCGGGGTCGGAGGGCGCTCGCACGCCCTTGAAATCCGCCCCCACGACGAGCACGAGGTCGACTCCCTGGATGGTGTCGTCGCGCTCCAGGCGGCCCCCTCCTCCGAGATAAGCCCGGAGCAGCCGGCCCTTCTCCTCCTGGCCTCGCCCGTAACGGACGACCGCCTCCCCGTAGGTGAACCCGTCAGCGTCGCCGGTGCCGGCCAGGTTGAAGCCGTGCCGCTGGAGCTCCTGGGCCACCTTGCCCGCCTGGCCGTCCGTGCCCGAGCCGTTCAGCACCCGCACTAGGACGCGGTTGGGAGGGGTGGTGGGGAC